>NZ_JBWOMN010000029.1:0-172536 GCF_056449545.1 Oceanicella sp.
TGCAAAAGGCCTTTGCATCATGCCTTGGCCGGACCATATGGGGAAGGCGCGTCTTGCATCGACCCGGCCCCTCGGTATAGTCCGCGCGAAGCCTTGGCCGGCGCGGTCCGGCGCAACCGGAACCGCGCTCACGCCCCCACCAGATGGAGAGACCATGTTCGTGACCCCAGCCTTCGCGCAGACCGCAGGCGGCAGCGCGCTGGAGAGCTTCGGCTCCTTCGTGCCGCTGATCCTGATCTTCGTGATCTTCTACTTCTTTCTCATCCGTCCGCAGCAAAAGCGCGCCAAAGAGCACAAGGCCACGATTTCGGCGCTCCGGCGCGGCGATCAGGTGGTCACGCAGGGCGGCATTCTGGGCAAGGTGTCCAAGGTCAAGGGCGAGGACGAGGTCGAGGTCGAGATCGCCGAGGGCGTGCGCGTGAAGGTGATCAAGTCGACCATCGCCTCGGTGATCTCCAAAACCGAGCCCGCCAACGACAACTGAGCGGGGGTCGCCGGCGCGCCGCCCCCCGCATCGGGGCCGGCGCGACCCGTCGACGCAGGCCCCGCCGCGCGGGGCAGACAGGAATCGCATATGCTCTATTTCGCCCCATGGAAGAAGGCGCTGGTGGTCATCCTCTGCCTCGCGGGTCTTCTGTTCGCCATGCCCAACGCGTTCTACGACACGGTCGAGCGCGCCAACGACGCGCGCGAATCGATCGCCAAGGGACAGGCGGATCCCGGGATGGCGGAGGCGGCGGAGGCCTGGCCCGACTGGCTGCCCTCGGGCATCGTCAATCTGGGGCTGGATCTGCGCGGCGGCGCGCATCTGCTGGTCGAGGTCAATGTCGAGGACGTCTACGCCGAACAGATGGACGCGCTGTGGCCCGAGGCGCGCGCGGCGCTGCGCGAGCTGCGCGATCAGGTGGGATCGTTCCGGCGGCGCTCGGAGGGCGGCGGGGAACTGGTGATCAGGCTCAGCGATCCGGCGGGGGCGGAGATCGCCGCCGCGGCGCTGCGCGATCTGGCGACGCCGGTGAGCAGCGGCGTGCTGGGGCTTGGCGGGCCGAATATCGAGGTGACCGTGGACGGCGCGGAACTGCGGGTGGCGCTGACGGACGCGGCGCGCGCGGCGCTGGATGAAAACACCATGAGCCAGTCGCTGGAGATCGTGCGCCGCCGCATCGACGCCACCGGCACCCGCGAACCCACCATCCAGCGCCAGGGCGCCAACCGCATTCTCATCCAGGTGCCGGGCATCGGATCGGCCGAGGAGCTTCTGGCGCTGATCGGCACCACCGCCAAGCTGACCTTTCACCTGGTGGACAGCGCCACCGGCGACGCCGACACCCGCCCCGGCCCCGGCAAGATCAAGGTGCCGGACGCCAACGACCCGGAGCGGTTTTTCATCCTCGAGCGCCGGGCGCTGATCACCGGCGACCGGCTGACCGACGCGCAGCCGGGCTTTGACCAGCAGACCGGGCAGCCGGTGGTGAATTTCCGCATGGACACCGCCGGCGCGCGGCGCTTCGGCGAGGTGACGGCGGCGAATGTGGGCCGGCCCTTCGCCATCGTGCTCGACGGCGAGGTGATCACCGCGCCCACCATCCGCGAACCGATCACCGGGGGCAGCGGCCAGATTTCCGGCAGCTTCACGGTGGAGAGCGCCACCCAGCTGTCGATCCTGCTGCGCGCCGGCGCGCTGCCCGCCGAGATCACCGTGCTGGAACAGCGCACCGTGGGCCCGGATCTGGGCGCGGATTCCGTCGCCGCGGGCGAATTGGCGGTCGTGGTCGCCTTCGTCGCGGTGCTGGCGTTCATGGCCCTGAGCTACGGGTTGTTCGGGGTGTTCGCCGATCTGGCGCTGATCTTCAACGTGGCGATGATCATGGCGGTGCTGAGCGTGCTCGGCGCCACGCTGACCCTGCCGGGCATCGCCGGGATCGTGCTGACCATCGGCATGGCCGTCGACGCCAATGTGCTGATCTTCGAGCGAATACGCGAGGAGATGACCCGCGCCAAGGGCGCCGCGCGGGCCATCGAGACCGGCTATGAACGCGCCTTTTCGGCCATCGTCGACGCCAATGTCACGACGTTCCTCGCCGCGGTGATCCTGTTCGCCATGGGCTCGGGCCCGGTGAAGGGGTTTGCGGTGACGCTGGGCGTGGGCATCGTCACCTCCGTGTTCACCGCGGTCATGGTGACGCGGCTTTTCATATCCGTCTGGTTCGGCATCCGCCGCCCCAAGACGCTGCCGGTCTGAGGGAGACGGAGCATGGCATTGCGAATGGTTCCCGAGGGCACGAAGATCGATTTCCTCGGTCTCAGGAAGATCACCGTCGGCGGCTCGATCGCCGCCATGGTCGCCTCGCTGGTTCTGCTGCTGGTGATGGGGCTGAATTTCGGCATCGATTTTCGCGGCGGCACCATGATCGAGCTGCGCACGGTGGCGGCCGCCGATCTGGGCCAGATCCGCGCCACGGTCGGCAAGCTCGGGCTCGGCGACGTGGCGGTGCAGGAGTTCGGCGAACCCCAGGACGTGCTGATCCGCATCGAGGCCCAGCCCGGCGACGGCGACGCGCAGATGGCGGTGGTCGGCAAGGTGCAGGCGGCGCTCAGCGCCGAGATCGAGGGCGTGGAGTTCCGCCGGGTCGAGGTGGTCGGCCCCAAGGTCTCGGGCGAGCTGGTGGTGGAGGGCGTGCTGGCGCTCGGGCTCGCGGTGTTCGCGGTGCTGGTCTATATCTGGCTGCGTTTCGAATGGCAGTTCTCGGTGGGCGCGGTGGCGGCGCTGGTGCATGACGTGGTGCTGACCATCGGCGTGTTCTCGGCGATCCAGCTGCAGTTCAACCTGTCGATCATCGCGGCGCTGCTGACCATCATCGGCTATTCGCTGAACGACACGGTGGTGGTGTTCGACCGGGTGCGCGAGAACTTGCGCAAATACAAGAAGATGCCGCTGGTCGAGGTGCTGAACCTGTCGATCAACGAGACCCTGAGCCGCACGATGATGACCTCGGTCACCACGCTGATCGCGCTGCTGGCGCTGTATTTTCTTGGCGGCGAGGTGATCCGCGGATTCACTTTCGCGATGATCTGGGGCGTGGTGGTGGGCACCTATTCCTCGGTCTTCGTGGCGGCGGTGGCGCTGCTCTGGTTCGGCGTGAAGCGCGACTGGAGCAAGGAAAGCGACGCCGGCGAGGGGCCGAGCGGCGTGCAGTTCGGCGCCCAGCCCTAGGCGGCTTTGCCCGATCCGCCCGCCCGCAGCGAAGGACGCGACGCGATGCGCATGAGCGAAATCAGCTTCGAGGGTCCGTCGGCCATCGACGCCTATGGCGGCGGCGGGTTTCGCCTTGGCGGGCGGCGCCATGAGGGGTCGCTGGCGCTGCTGCCGCGCGGCTCCGCGACATGGCCGGTGGCTGAAATCGCGGATATCACGCTGGAAACGCTGGAGATATTCATCGCCGAGGCGGAGGAGTTCGACGTGCTGCTGATTGGCATGGGGGCCGATATCGCAGCGCTGGCGGCGCCGCTGCGCGCCGCGCTGGACGCCGCCGGGATCGGGGTCGAAATCATGGGCACGGGCGCCGCCTGCCGCACCTACAACGTGCTGCTGGCCGAGGATCGCCGGGTGGCGGCGGCGCTGATCGCGGTCTGATCCCCGCGCCCGCGCCGACCGGCGAAAAAGGCTTGGCGGAACAATTATGGCGGCGCGCTCAGTTTGACGTTGTTCCCCCGCCCGCCGGGGGATAAATTTCGCCCAAGCTTGCAGTTTGCAACGATGCGCGCCGGACGCCCCCGGATCGATGGAGGACCCCTGACATGGCTTTCGAACTTCCCCCGCTGCCCTACGCCCATGACGCGCTGGCCGACAACGGCATGTCCAAGGAGACCATGGAGTATCACCATGATCTCCACCACAACGCCTATGTGGTCAACGGCAACAAGCTGATCGAAGGCACCGAATGGGCCGACAAGTCGCTTGAGGACATCGTCACCGGCACGTATCAGGCCGGCGCCGTGGCCCAGAACGGCATCTTCAACAACGCCTCTCAGCATTGGAACCACGCCCAGTTCTGGGAAATGATGAGCCCGGGCAAATCCGCCATGCCCCCGGAGCTTGAGGCGCGCATCGTCGACGCCTTTGGTTCGGTGGACTCCTTCAAGACCGAATTCGGGGCCGCCGGCGCCGGGCAGTTCGGGTCGGGCTGGTGCTGGCTGGTCAAGGACGGCGACGCGTTGAAGGTCACCAAGACCGAAAACGGCGTGAACCCGCTGTGCTTCGGGCAGACGGCGCTGCTGGGCTGCGACGTGTGGGAGCATTCCTACTACATCGATTTTCGCAACAAGCGACCGGTCTACCTGTCGAACTTCCTCGACAACCTGGTGAACTGGGAAAACGTCGCCGAGCGGCTGGCCAGGGCCGGCGGCTGAGGACGCGGGCGCGGGCCGCCGGAGGGCCGCCCGCGCCCGCGCGCGACGGGAACGCGACCATGGCCGCAGGCGGACTGATCCCCGATATCTGGCGTTCGTTTCGGGCGTTGCCCCTTTGGGTGCGGATCTGGGTCGCGCTGGCGCTGCTTCCGGTGAACATGGCCTCGCTGCTGTTCATGGACGGCGCGCATGGCAAGCTGATTGCGGCCTTGGCGGTCGGCGGCATGCTGCCCAATCTCTGGTTCATGATCCGCGAGCGCGGGTTGTCCAGGATCATGGCGCTGTCGCATCTGGCGTTCTGGACGCCGCTGCTGCCGATTGTCGCCCTGACCCTGATCGGCGACGCGGCCGGCGGGCGGGCCTGGTTCCTGGCCGCGCTTCTGGCGGTGGACGCGGCGTCGCTGGGCTTCGATCTGCCCGACGCCTGGAAATGGCTGAAAGGCCGCCGCGCCGTCGCCGGGGCGCCGGGCGCGTGATTCGCGGCTGAACGGCGCCGGGGGATCGAGACCGGGCAATCTGGGGAGGCGCGGCCCGAAACCCGCGCCTGCGCGCATTTGGCGCGGATCAGCGGCGGGTTCTGCGCATGGCGGTTTCATCGAGGCGGCCCGGACCGACGACGGATGCCGTCGCGGTTCTGACGATGCTGCTCGCCTGCGTGATCTGGGGTCTGTCGCCGATCTACTACAAGGCGCTGGCGCATGTGCCGCCGCTGGAACTGCTGTCGCACCGCACGCTGTGGAGCCTCGGGTTCATCGGCGCCTATGCGCTGGCGACCGGGCGCGGGCGGCGCGTGGCGGCGGCGCTGCGCGACTGGCGCGTGGCGCGGGCGCTGCTGATCACGGCGGTGGCGATTTCGGTGAACTGGGGGGCGTTCATCGTTGCGGTGCAGATCGACCGGGCGATGGAGGCGAGCCTCGGCTACTACATTTTTCCGCTGGTGGCGCTGGCCATGGGCGCGGCGTTCCATGGCGAACGCTTCAACCGCGTGCAGGGCGCGGCGATCGCGCTGGCGGGGGCCGCGGTGGCGATCCTCACGCTCGGGCTTGGGGGCGCGCCGTGGATATCGCTGACGGTGGCGATCAGTTTCGGAGTCTACGGGCTGGGCAAGAAGACGCTGCCGGTGGGGCCGATCTCGGGCGTGGTGGCGGAGATGATCCTGCTGTCTCCGCTGGCGGCGATCTGGCTGGCGGGCGTGCATGGCGGCGGCTGGCAAGGCATCGGCGGGCGACAGGGCGCGGTGTTCGGCGACGACCTGCAAACCTCTGCCTTGCTGGCGTTTTCCGGGATCCTGACCGCCGCGCCGCTGATTTTCTTCTCGCTGGCGGCGCAGCGGCTGCGCTATGGCACGGTCGGGTTGATCCAATATGTGAACCCGACGCTGCAATTTGTTGTTGCGGCGTGGATATTCGCGGAACCTGTCACGCAATGGCATGTCATCGCGCTGCCGTTGATCTGGCTGGGGCTGGGGCTGTTCTCGTTCGATCTGTGGCGGCGGGAACGCCGGCGCGCGCGGCCTCAGTCCCGGGCGGCGCGATAGGCGCGCAGGCGGGTCAGCGCCGTTGCGGAATCGGGGACGATCTCGAAAAACGAGGCGAAATCCGGGCCGCAGAAACCGCGCGCGGTCACGTGGTTCAGCAGCGCGCGCAGCGGATCCCAGTAGCCCGCCGCGTTGACCAGCAGCACCGGCTTTTCGTGCAGGCCGAGCTGGCGCCAGGTCAGCGCCTCGAACAATTCATCCAACGTGCCGGGGCCGCCGGGCAGGGCGACGATCGCGTCGGCATTCATGAACATCACCTTCTTGCGTTCATGCATGGTCTCGGTGACGATGTTGGCGAACAGGTCGGTCTTGCCCGCCTCGCGCGCCAGCAGGTGCCGGGGAATGACCCCGAGCGTGCGGCCCCCCGCCGCCTGCGCCGCGCGCGCCACGGCGCCCATCAGCCCCACGTCGCCGGCGCCGTAGACCAGGCGCATGTCGTGCCGCGCCATCCCGGCGCCCAGGGACTCGGCCTCGGCGGCGAAGGCGGGGTCGTCGCCGAAGCGGGATCCGCAATAAATGCAGACGCTGAATGGATTTTCGCCCGACATGGATTAGGTCTCGCATTGAAAAAGGCGTATGATTGCGGAACTGCGAAGATTTGCAGTCACGTCCGGGTTGAGGCTATACCTGCAAGACAGGGACCGCGTGAAGCCCCTTCGGGGCAAAAGGAAAACCGTGTTGACGTTTCTGGCGACCAAGGGCGGCAAGGTGTTTGCCGGAGTGGTGGCGGGCTTCGCCGCCTCCGGGGTTGGCGGCTACGTGGTGGTGAGCCGGATGGCGCCGCCGGTCGAAATCGCCGCCCCGGCGGTGGAGGACGCCGGCGGGGCGCGCGTGGCCAGCCGTTCGGCGCCGCGCGCCGATCAGCGGCGCGACGCGGCGGCCGGTCGCGTCGCGATGCGCCCGGAGACCGAACCCGCGGCGCAGGATATCGAACCCGGGCCCGGCCCCGCGCCGGTGTCGGACATCGCCCCGGCAAGCCCGTTCGCCGCCCCGTCGCCGAGCTTTGATCTGGTGCGCGTGGAGGCCGACGGCGAGGCGGTGCTCGCCGGGCGCGCGACGCCCGAGGCGAAGGTGGAGGTGCTGCTCGACGGCAAGGTGATCGCCAGCGCCGTCGCGGATTCCAGCGGTCAGTTCTTCGCCATGGCCAACACCGGCGGCGCCGGCGCGCTGACCCTGCGCGCCACCGATGACGACGGCGTGCGCCTGTCGGAGTCCAGCGTCATCGTGCTGGCGCCGGCGAGCTCCGTCGCGCCGGGCGCCGCGCAGGCGGGTCTGGCGGGCGTCGCCGGGGACAGCGCGCCGCAGGGGCGAATGCGCATTGCGGCGCTGGAGGCCGACGCCGGGCGCGCGGCTTTGGGCGGAACGCTCGCCGCGGCGCGCAAGCCCGATGCCGGCGCGCCGGCGGAAGATACGGACGCCGTGTCGCCCCCGGCGGGGGATGCGGCTGCCGGGTCGCCCCCGGCGGGGGCCGTGGCCAAAGCGCCGCCGCCGGCGGTCGCGACCGCGCCGACCGCAAATGCCGGGACAGCCCCGGTCGCTGAATCCGCGGCGAAAAGCGGGCCGACCGCCAAGGCGCCGACGGAACCGCCCAAGCCCAAGCCGGCCGAGGCGCGAATCGCGTCCGAAAGATCCGCGCCCGAAGCGGGGTCCGGCGTTCCGGTCGCCGCGAGGTCCGCCGCCGATCCGGGCGGCGGCGGCGTTGCGCCGTCAGCCGAGGCGCCGGCGATCGTGGTCGCGGCAGCGCCGGCGGCGCCCGAGAGCAGCGACGCGGCGCGGGTCGCGCCGGCCGCGCCGGATGCGGCGCCGGTGCTGCTCAGGGCCGGCCCGGACGGCGTCGAATTGCTGCAGCCGCCGCTGGCGATCCCGGACATGGTGACGCTCGACGCCATCACCTATTCCGATCTCGGCGAAGTCGTGGTTTCCGGGCGCGGCGCGCCGGGCGCCACGGCGCGGATCTACGCCGACGGCGATGCGCTCGGCGACGCGCGCATCAGCCAAGACGGCTATTGGGAACTGACGCTGGCGTCGCTGGAGCGCCCCGGCGCCTACACGCTGCGCATCGACGAAATCGACCGCGCCGGCGCGGTGCAGAGCCGCGTTGAATCGCCGTTCCAACGCGCCGACGCGACCAGACCCGCCGCGGGCGCCACGCGCATCGTGGTGCAGCCGGGGCATAACCTGTGGCAGATCGCCGAGACCCGCTACGGCGAGGGCGCCCGCTACACGGTGATTTACGCGGCGAACAGGGATCGCATTCGCGACCCGGATCTGATCTACCCGGGGCAGATCTTCGAACTTCCGAAATAAGGCGGCCCCGCCCGGGGCCGCGACCGGGATTCGGACCCGGGGGGGTCGGGCCGCGCGACGTCGCGACCGGGTGCAACGCCGCTCCGCCGTTTCATGGGCCGGGCGCAGGACGGAATTCTTCATGCGCAGAAGCTTACGCGCCGGCGACGGGCGGACTGATCTGAAACCCGATTTTCGCATCATTTCGCGCGTGGTTCCCTATCTGTGGCCCGACGGCGAGGGTTGGGTGAAGCGGCGGGTGACGCTGGCCATGCTGTTGCTGGTGCTGGCCAAGGTTGCGACCGTGGCGACGCCGTTCTTCTACAAGGCGGCGGTGGATGCGCTGGCCCCGGCGCCGGACAGCGGCGGGCGCACCACGTATCTTCTGCTCGCCGCGCCGGTGGGGCTGGCGGTCGCCTATGGCGGGGCGCGGCTCATGGGCGTGGGATTCACCCAGCTGCGCGACGCGGTGTTTTCGCGGGTGGCGCAGCGCGGGCTGCGCAAGCTGGCGCTGGAGGTGTTCGGCCATGTGCACGCGTTGTCGCTGCGCTTTCACATCACCCGCAAGACCGGCGGGTTGAGCCGGATCATCGAGCGCGGCGTGAAGGCGGTGGAGTTTCTGCTGCGCTTCCTGCTGTTTTCCATCGGACCGCTGATGCTGGAGCTGATGATGGTGGCGGGGATATTTCTGGTGGAGTTCGACATCCGCTATTTCCTGGTCATCCTGGTGGTGATCGGCGGATATGTCTGGTTCACCTTCGCGGTCACCGAATGGCGGGTGAAGATCCGTCAGGAAATGAACGCCCAGGACAACGCCGCCAACCAGAAGGCGGTGGACAGCCTGCTGAATTTCGAGACCGTGAAGTATTTCGGCGCCGAAGCGCGCGAAGCCGCGCGCTATGACGAATCCATGGCCCGCTACGAAACCCTTGCGGTGCGCACCGGAGTGTCGCTGGCCATGCTCAACGCCGGGCAGGCGGCGATCATCACCACCGGGCTGGTGATCGTCATGGCCATGGCGGCGATGGGGGTGCGCGACGGCAGTCTGACGGTCGGCGATTTCGTCATGGCCAACGCCTTCATCATCCAGATCACCCTGCCGCTGAATTTCCTCGGCTCGGTCTATCGCGAGATCCGTCAGGCGCTGGTGGACATGCGCGAGATGTTCATGCTGCTGGGTCAGCCGCCCGAGATCACCGATCGCCCCGGCGCGGGCGATCTGAAGGTGACCAGGGGCGACGTGGCCTTCGAGAACGTGGATTTCGCCTATGACCCGGATCGGCAGATCCTGAAGACCGTGACCATTCGCGCGCCGGGCGGCCAGACCGTGGCGGTGGTCGGGCCCACGGGATCGGGCAAATCGACTCTGACGCGGCTGCTGTTCCGCTTTTATGACGTGCAGGGCGGGCGCGTGACCATCGACGGGCAGGACGTGCGCGACGTGACCCAGACCAGCCTGCGCGCCCATATCGGCGTGGTGCCCCAGGACACGGTGCTGTTCAACGACACCATCGGCTACAACATCGCCTATGGCCGGGCCGGCGCCACGCAGACGCAAATCGAGGATGCGGCGCGCGCTGCGCAGATCCATGATTTCATCGTCTCGCTGCCCGACGGCTACGCCACCACGGTGGGCGAGCGCGGGCTGAAGCTGTCGGGCGGCGAAAAACAGCGGGTGGCGATCGCGCGGACGATCCTCAAGAACCCGCCGATCCTGATTCTGGACGAGGCGACCTCGGCGCTGGACACTGAAACCGAACGCGACATCCAGGCCAGCCTGGCGCAGTTGGCGCGCAACCGCACGGTGCTGGTGGTGGCGCACCGGCTGTCGACCGTGGTGAACGCCGATCTGATCGTGGTGCTGGAAAGCGGCGAGGTGGTGGAGTCCGGTTCGCACGAGGCGCTGATCGCCCGGGGCGGGCGTTACGCGCGGCTCTGGGCGCGCCAGGAGGCCGAAGCCCCGGCATGAGGCGCGACGGCCGGCCCCGAACGTAGGGCGGATCCCGATCCGCCATTGGCGCCCGACAAGCTGTTGGGGCGGCGCGCCAGCGCTATTCGGCGGCCTTGACGTGGGCGGCGGGCGCAGCGAACAGGTTGCCCTCCTCGCCGGGATCCCCGTCATCCTCGGGCGGGTTGGCCGGCGCCGCGCCGCGCGGTCCCGACCGATGCGGCGCAGCGGGGGCGGCGCTCCAGATCACCTCCTGCGCGGGGGTCTTGCGCGCGGCCTCGCGCAGCGCGCGATCGGCGCGGATGCGTGGCGAGACCCGCGCCGACAGCATGTCGATGACCGCCAGGGCGGCGCGGCCGACCCAGACCCGCGCCGCCAGCGCCGAGGGCGTCACCACCAGCGTCAGCACCGTCGCCACCCCGAGCCCGAACACCACCGCCGTCGCCAGCTGCTTCCACCACAGCGCCGTGGGCGCGTCCACCGAATAGCCGCCGTTGAAGAAATCCACCGAGATGCCGAACATCATCGGCGCCAGCCCGGCCATGGTGGTGATGGTGGTCAGCAGCACCGGGCGGATGCGCTGTTCGGCGGTGCGCACGATGGCTTCCAGCCTTGGCATTTCGCGCGCGAATTCCTGATAGGTGTCGATGAGCACGATATTGTTGTTCACCACGATTCCGGCCAAGGCCACGATGCCGGTGCCGGTCATGATGATGGAAAACGTCTGGTCCATCACCAGCATGCCGAGCATCACCCCGGCGACGGACATGACCACGGCGCTCAGCACCAGGATCGAATTGTAGACCGAGTTGAACTGCGCCAGCAGGATCACGAACATCAGGCCCAGCGCGCCGATGAAGGCTTTCTGGAGGAAGGCCTGGCTTTCCTCCTGTTCTTCCTGATCGCCGACGAAGCTGGGCTTGACCGCCGCGGGCAGGGGGTCGGTCTTCAGCCAATCGGCCAGTTCGGCGATCTTTTCGTTGGCGTTCACGCCGTCGGCCACGTCGGCCTTGACGTCGAAGAACCGCACGCCGTTGAAGCGGTTGATCTGGCCGAGCTTGGGCTGCGGGCTGCGGGTGACGAAATTCGACAGCGGCACCAGCCCGTTCTTGGTGCGCACGCGCATGGTGTCCAGCGTGCTGACCACGCGGTATTCCTCGGGGTAGCGCACCCGGATCTCGATTTCGTCATCGGCGCCGTCGGGGCGCATGGTGTCAAGCAGCACGCCGCGGGTGATCAGGCTGACCATGGTGCCGATCGAGGACACGTCCGCGCCGTAGCGCCCGGCGGTGGCGACGTCCACGTCGAGTTCCCAGTCGATGCCGGGCAGGGGGCGGGTGTCCTCGATCTCGATCAGCCCGCCCATGGCGGCGAACTGGTTGCGCACGATTTCCGCCGATTGCAGCAGCTTGTCCCAGTCCGCGCTTTCGATGCGCAGCTGCACCGGCTTGCCCTGCTGGGGGCCCTGCTGCTGCTGGGCCACCTCGGCGATCACCCCGGGATAGACCGAGATGCGGTCGTTGATCTCGGCCAGGATGTCGTCGCCGTTGCCGCGCGTGCCCCAGGGGGCGAGCTCGATCTGGATCTGGCCGATGGAATCGTTGGGGGCGTTGCCGCCGCGCTGGTTCAGGCCGCCCTGTCCGGCGAAGGCGAACACCGATTCCACGCCGTCGACCCCGATGACCAGGTTTTCCACCGCCCGCAGCAAGCGGTCGCGTTCGGCCAGCGACAGGTTGCCGCGCGCGCGCACATAGGCGACGGCGCGCTCGGGTTCGGTCTTGACGAAGAATTCGACGCCGTTGTTGTTGGCGCCGAAATACTGGAACGTGGCGACCACCGATCCGAAGGCCACCAGCAGCGCCGCGAAGGGCATTACCGGGTTGCCGGTGAGAAAGCGGATCACATGGCCGAAGGGCGTGCGCTGATAGCCGACGCGCACCGGGGGCTCGCCGTCGCGCCCGAACAAGCGGCCGGTCGCCGCGCGCAGCTGCATCGCGAAGGCCGTGATCGCGGCGGGCAGGTTGACGAGCAGCGCCAGGCCGATCGCCGCGGGCAGCGCCGCCGCGGCGATCGCGACCGCGATCATCTGCGCCCCGAGAAGCCCGGATTGGGCGAAACCCTCGCCGATGCGCCCGGCGGCCGGCAGGCCCACGAGGCGGATCAGCGCGCCGCAGGCCGCCAGCGCGCCCAGCAGCGCCAGCAGGGCGGGCAGCGTTTTCCAGCCCAGCCTTGCCACCCACCGTTCCGCCGCGAGGGCGATCATGCGTTCCAGCCGCCCATAGGCGCCGCCCAGCACCGGCAGGTAGATCAGCGCCACCACCAGCGAGGCGCTGAGCACGAAGATCAGCGTCACCGGCAGGTTGCCCATGAACTGCCCCGGAATGCCCGGCCAGAACAGCATGGGCAGAAAGGCGCACAGCGTGGTGGCTGTGGAACTGACGATCGGCCAGAACATGCGCTTGGCGGCCTCGCCATAGGCGCGCATGGGGCCGACGCCGTCGGCGATGCGCTGGTCGGCGTATTCCACCACCACGATGGCGCCGTCCACCAGCATGCCCACGGCGAGGATCAGCCCGAACATGACGATGTTGGTGATCGACATGCCGAACAGCGACAGGATGGCGAAGCAAAGCAGGAACGAGGTCGGAATCGCGAAGCCGACCAGCAGCGCCGGGCGCAGGCCGAGCGCGCCGAGCACCACGATCATCACCAGCGCGATGGCGGTCAGCACCGAGCCCTCAAGCTGGCGCACCATGCCGTCCACCTTCTTGGATTCGTCCATCGAATAGCTGACGGTGACGGCCTCCTTCAGCGGTTCGGGCCACGCGGCGGTGACTTTCGCGACGGTTTCCTTCACCGCCTGCACCGTGTCGATCACCGGCTGGCCCTTGCGCTTGACGATCTGCAGCGCGATCGTCGGGCGGCCGTTGTAGCGCGCGGTGCCCTTGGCGTCCTCGAAGGTGAGGTTGATCGAGGCCACGTCGCCGAGCATGATCACCCGGTCGCCATTGGTCTTGATCGGCAGGGCGTAGATGTCCTGCGGGGTTTCGAAGCTGCCCGGCAGCTTGACGGAAAACTGCCCGGATCCGGCCTCCACCGACCCGGCGGCGACCAGCCGGTTGTTGTTGACCACCACGTTCAGAAGTTCCTGCGCGGTGATGTCGTAGGCTTCCAGCTTCAGCGGGTCGATGATGACTTCCAGCATCTCGTCGCGATGCCCGGCGAGCCCGGCTTCCAGCACCGGGGCGAGGCTTTCGACCTCGCGCTGCAGGTCCTTGGCGAGGCGCAGCAGGGTGCGTTCCGGCGCGTCTCCCGACAGCGACACCACGAGGATGGGAAATTCCGAGAAATTGAATTCGTCGACCGAGGGCTCCTCGGCGCCGGAGGGAAAATCCAGCTTGGCCTTGTCCACGGCCTCGCGCACCGCGGCGATGGTGGCGCTCTTGTCCCAGCCGAAATCGAATTGCAGCAGCACGCCCGCGTAGCTTTCGGCGGCGAAGGAGGTCATCTTGTCGAGCCCCTCGACGTCGCGCAGCTCCTGCTCCAGCGGCTTGACCAGCAGGCGCTCGCTGTCCTCGGCGGAGATGCCGGGGAATGGCGCGGACACGAAGATCATCGGGATGTCGATGTCCGGCTCGCCCTCCTTGGGCAGCGAGACATAGGCGAAGCTTCCCGCGGCGATCGACAGCAGGACGAAGGCGAAGATCATGCGCGCGCGGGCGGTGGCCCAGTCGATCAGTCCGATCATTGGCCGTAGGTTCCCTCGGCCGCGCCTTCGGGGCGCCAGTCGATGATCTTGGCTTCGACGGCGCGCCCGTCGGAGACGTATTCCTGGCCGACGATGATGATGTCGGCCTGCGCCGGCAGGCCGGTGAGCCAGACCCCGCGCACCTCGTCGCGCAGGATCTCCACCGGCGCGAAACGGGCGACGCCGTTGTCGGCGAGCCGCACGCCGAGCCGCCCGGAATCATCCAGCGTCAGCGCCGCCTGCGGGGCCATGTGGGCGATCTCGCCCGACAGGGGCACGATGATCTCGGCGGTCATGCCGTCGCGGATGCGGCCCGATTCGTTGGCCGCCGTCAGTTCCACGCGAAACGTGCGGGTGTCGGGATCGGCGGAGCGCGACACGAAGGTGATCCGGCCGGAGATTTCCTGTCCGGAGATCAGCCGCGCGCCCGCCGCCATGCCGGGGGCGAGCTTGTCGACGTCGATTTCCGGCACGAAACCCACCAGCTTGATGGGGTTGAGCGCAATCACCGTGCCGCAGTCGCCGCCCGGCTGCAGCAGCGAGCCGATTTCGGCGGTGTCGCTTTCCAGCACGCCATTGAAGGGGGCGCGGATTTCAAGCCGCTTGATGTCGAGCTGCACCTTGCGCATCTGCGCCTCGGCGGCCTGCAATTCGGCGCGTCGCGATATGGCGATGATCTCCGAAATGTAGCCCTTGGACGAAAGCTGCTCGGCGGCCTTGTTGTCGGCCATGGCCTTGGCGCGCCTTGCCTCGGCCTCGGCCAGCTGCGCGGCGCGCGCGCCGATGTCGAGCCGGCAGAGGATTTCGTCCTTGGTCACCTTTTCGCCGGCGCGGCGCGCGTCGGACACCACCAGCCCCGAGGTTTCGGCGCGCACCACCACGTTGCGATGCGCCTCGGTGCGCCCGCGCAGCAGAATCGCCGACTGCACCGGCCCGGCGACGCTGTGGAAGGCCACGACCTTGACCGGGAGCGGGCCCTTTGCGGGCTGGGCGGCGTCGGGTTGGGCGGCCGAATCCCCGGCGATGTCTCCGGCGATCGCGGGCGCTTCGTCTGTGGCCACGGCCTTGGGGGCGACGATCCAGAAATACAGCGCGGCGGTCACGAGCGCGGCCATGATCAGGGGAATCAAGCGCATCTATTGCCGCTCCGATCGTTTCGGTCTTGCAGAGTCCCAAACCCGATGCCTGCCCGCGATGCGTTCCAATGTGGCATGTTTGGATGCCTTACATATAGATGACCAGCCATTGCACGCAAGGTTGCGCCGCTGCGTCCTTGACAATATACGCCCTGCAAAGCCATTTCGGTTGACGCTTTTTCGCGAAAGCGCCGAAAACGCGTGCGCGCCGAGCTCCGGCGCGAAAGACCGAAGACGAATGACGGCGGCGGCGACCCGCGGGCGCGGCCGCGCAGCAGGAGGCGAGACCAGGTGAGCGAGACCGACAGCTTCATCAACGAAGTGACCGAGGAGTTGAAGCGCGATCGCCTCTACAAACTGTGGCGCCGCTACGGCGTGTGGGTGATCGGCGGCATCGTGCTGATCGTGGCCGGCACGGCGACGATGAACTGGCTGGAGCATCAGCGCATCCAGGCGGCGCGCGCCGCCGGCGCGCAGCTGATCGAAGCGGCGCAGGCCGGCGATCCGGCCCGGCAGGCCGAGGCTTTCGCCAAGGTGGCGACATCCGCCGAGGGCGGTCCGGCGATCATCGCGCGCTTCGCCGAGGCGGCGGCGCTGGCGGAGGCGGGCGACGCGGAGGCCGCGGCCAGGGCGCTTGACGCCATCGCCGCGCTGCCGGAGGTCGATTCGATCTATCGCGATCTGGCGGCGTTCAAGGCCCACGCCCTGCGCGCCCCGTCGATGACGCCCGAGGCCCGCATCGCGGCGCTGGGCCAGTTCATCGTCGAAGGCGCGCCGTTCCGGCTGCTGGCGCTGGAGGCGCGGGCGGTGGCGGCGCTGGAGCTTGGCGACGCCGATGCGGCGCGCGCCGATCTGGAACAGATCCTCGCCGATCAGATGACCACCGTGGAGATGCGCCAGCGCGTCAGCCAGCTTCAGACGCTTCTGGGCGTCGGCGGCGCATGAGGCGGCGCATGAGCCGGGATCCGGCCGGGCGCGGGCGTGTCGCGCGCCGGGTGCGGGCCGGTCTGGCCCTGGCGTTGCTGGCCGGGGCGCTGGCGGCGTGTTCGGCGGATGAGGCGCCGAAGCTCGAAGGCGCGCGCATCCCGCTGCGCGCCGGCGAAGCCGGGGCCACGGGCATCGCGCTCAACGAGGAACGCCCGGCCCCTGCGCAGCAGGCGCTCGCCGACTGGACCCAGCTGAACGGCGACGCCAGTCACGCGGCGGCGGCGCATGTGAAGGCCCCGTCGGCGCTGAGCCGGGCGTGGAGCGCCGATGCCGGGGTCGGCGCCACCGACACGCTGCCCACGGCGCAGCCGGTGGTCGTGGACGGGCGGGTGTTCGTGCGCGACGGCGGATCCGGCGTGCGCGCCTTCGACGCCGGCAGCGGCGCGGCGATCTGGACCGCCGATCTGACCATGCCGGGCGAAGACGCCGAGGAAGGTTTTGGCGGCGGCCTGGCGATGGATGACGGGCGGCTGTATGCGGCCACCGGATTTGGCGAGGTCTACGCGCTGAGCCCCGCTTCGGGCGAGGTGCTGTGGTCGCGTCGCTTTGATGCGCCGATCCACGCGCCCCCCGCGGCCAGCGGCGGGCAGGTGTTCGTGGTGGCGCGCGACAACAGCGCCTATGCGCTCGACGGCGCCACCGGCGAGATCGCCTGGCGGCTCGACGGCGTCGCCAGCCGCACCGGCAACCTGGGCGGCTCGGCCCCGGCGGCGCTGCGCTCGGTGGCGGCGATCCCCTTCGGATCGGGCGAACTGGTGCTGGTGCGCGCCAATCGCGGCTTGCGGCTCTGGGGGCTGAACCTGGCGTCGGGCGCCGGCGGCGAAGGCCTGGCGGCGTTCAGCGACGTGACCTCGGCGCCGGTGATCCAGGGCACGGAAATTTTCGCGGGCAACGCCGGGGACCGTCTGGTGGCCATCGACGGGCGGACCGGCCGGGTGCGCTGGCAGCGCGCATTCGGGGCCCTGTCGCCGGTATGGGCGGCGGGCGATTCGATCTATGTGGCGACCACCACGCCGCAGCTGATGCGGCTTGATGCGGCCACCGGCGCGACCCTGTGGAGCGCGCCGCTCGAAGCGTTTTCCGACCCGGTGGAGCGCACCGGGCCGATCGTCTATGGCGGGCCGGTGCTGGCGGGGGGGCGGGTGCTGACCACCTCGTCCAACGGCTGGCTGCTGGTGCATGATCCGGTGACCGGGGCGGCGCTCAACACGCTGGACCTGCCCGGCGGGTCCAGCACCGGGCCGGTGGTCGCCGGTGGCGGCGTCTATGTGCTGAGCGACGCAGGCGAGCTGATCGCCTTTCGCTGAGGGTCGGCGCCGATCGGGCATTGATGCGGCCGCCGCCCGTTGGTTCGGGCGGCGGTTGCGGTTTTTGGATTCTGGGACTCGCGCGGCGCGCGCGGGCGGGTGACGCGATGTCTTTCACGCTGGCGATCGTCGGGCGGCCCAATGTGGGCAAATCCACGCTGTTCAATCGGCTGGTGGGCAGGCGGCTGGCGCTTGTGGACGACCAGCCCGGGGTGACGCGGGATCTGCGCGAGGGCGAGGCGCATCTGGGCGATCTGACCTTCACGGTGATCGACACGGCGGGGTTGGAGGAGGCCGACGCCGAAAGCCTCGCCGGGCGCATGCGCGCGCTCACCGATCGCGCCATCGGCACGGCCGACGCCTGCCTGTTTCTCATCGACGCCCGCGCCGGGGTGACGCCTCAGGACGAGGTGTTCGCCAATATCCTGCGGCGCAGCGGCGCGCGGGTGGTGCTCGGGGTCAACAAGGCCGAGGGCGTGCAGGGCGATGCCGGGGTGATGGAGGCTTACCGGCTTGGGCTTGGCGATCCTGTCGGGCTGTCGGCGGAGCATGGCGAGGGCATGGGCGATCTCTACGCCGCGCTGGAGCCGCTGGCGGCGGAATTCTCGGCGCAGGCGATGGACGCGCGCCCCGTGGATCGCCCGTTGCAGATCGCGGTGGTCGGGCGGCCCAATGCCGGGAAATCGACGCTGATCAACGCCATTCTCGGCGAGGATCGGCTGCTGGTCGGGCCGGAGGCCGGGATCACCCGAGATTCGATTTCGGTGAACGTCAACTGGGGCGGCACGGATTTTCGCATCTTCGACACCGCCGGGATGCGCAAGAAGGCGCGGGTGGTGTCCAAGCTGGAAAAGCTCAGCGTGTCCGACGGGCTGCGGGCGGTGCGTTTCGCGGAAGTCGTGGTGGTGCTGCTGGACGCGGAAATCCCGTTCGAGACCCAGGACCTGCGCATCGCCGATCTGGCCGAGCGCGAGGGGCGCGCGGTGGTGATCGCGGTCAACAAGTGGGATCTGGAGCAGAACAAGCAGCAAAAGCTGAAGGAGCTTCGCGAGAGTTTCACGCGCCTGCTGCCGCAGCTGAAGGGCGCGCCGCTGGTCACCGTGTCCGCCGTGCAGGGCAGGGGGCTGGACAAGCTGCGCGAGGCGATCCTGCGCATCCACGAGATCTGGAACGCGCGGATCACCACCTCGGAGCTCAACCGCTGGCTTGGCGAACAGGTGCAGGCGCATCCGCCGCCCGCGCCGTCCGGGCGGCGCATCAAGCTGCGCTACATGACCCAGATAAAGAGCCGCCCGCCGAGTTTCGTCGCGTTCTGTTCCAAGGGCGATCAGCTGCCGGCCAGCTACACGCGGTTTCTGGTCAACGGTTTGCGGCGGGATTTCGGGCTGGAGGGGACGCCGATCCGGCTTGACTACCGCAAGGGCGCCAACCCGTTCGAGGGCAAGGCGCAGAAACGCCGGCTGGGCAAATAGGCCAAGGGGAGGACATCAGACCATGATCATTCGCAAGGCGGCGGAGCGCGCCAGCCATCAGCCCAATCCCGACTATTTCACCGGCGAGGTGTGGATGAGCCCGGTGGTCGCGCCCGAGCCGCCGTCGCGCGTCGCGGCGCTGCGGGTCAGTTTCATGCCCGGCGCGCGCACCGCCTGGCACACCCACCCCTACGGGCAGACGCTGCTGTTTCTCGACGGCGCCGGGCGGGTGCAGACCCGTGGCGGCAAGGTGGCGCTGGTGCAGGCCGGGGACGTGGTGAGCTTCGCGCCCGGCGAGGAGCACTGGCACGGCGCCGCGCCCGATTGCGCCATGACCCATCTGGCGATGCAGGAGGCCGAAAACGGGGTGACGGCGACCTGGCTGGAAAAGGTCAGCGACGAGGATTATCTGGGCCCGACCGGGTAGGACGCGCGGCGCGGCGCGGCGGTTTTCCGGCCCGCGCCGTGTTCAACGGTCCAGATATTCGGCCACGACATCGCGGGCCACGGCATTGGGATCCGCAAGCGCCGCGCGATCCTCGCCGGGGCGGAACCGCCCGCGCAGGGCGGTGGCCATGGCCGGGGGCGCGGCGTGGAGGATGCGCGGGCCGCGGGTTCCGCGTTCATCGGCCCAGGCGGCGGTGAGGGTCTTCGCGGCGGCCTTCGAGGCCTGATAGGCGCCGTGGAAGCGGCCCAGGTTGCGGAGGTCGTCCATGAACAGCGCGCAGCCGTCGGGGGCGACGCGCAGCAGCGGGTCGAGCATGCGGATCAGCACGCCGGTGGCGCGCGCATTCACCGCCAGGGCGCGGTGGAGTTCCTTGATCGGCATGTGTTCGGCGGGCGACAGCGGCGGCGCGTGGGCGGCGCAATGCACCCAGATGTCGAGCCGCCCCCAGCGGTCGTGGATCGCCGCGCCCAGCCGCGCCATCCCGTCGTCATCGGTGACGTCCGCCGGGACGAGGGTCGCCGGCGCGCCGCCGGCGGATTTCAGCGCGTCGTCGAGTTCCTCGAGACCGCCGGTGGTGCGGGCCAGCGCGATCACATGGGCGCCGCGCGCGCCAAGCGCCCGCGCCATGGCGAACCCCAGCCCGCGCGAGGCGCCGGTGACCAGCGCCACGCTGTCGGAAAAATCGCTCATGGGGTCAGTTCGCCTTGTCGAGTTCGATGCGGCCTTCCTCGATCATGTCCGAGGGGCTGACCGGGTATTCGCCGGAAAAACAGGCGTCGCAGTATTGCGGCGCGGCGTTGTTGCGGCCCTGCGCCTCGCCCACGGCGCGATAGAGCCCGTCGAGCGAGATGAAGCGCAGCGAATCGACGCCCAGATGCGCGCGCATCTGTTCCTCGGTCATGCCGGCGGCCAGCAGTTTCGCGCGCTCGGGGGTGTCGACGCCGTAAAAGCACGGCCAGGAGGTGGGCGGGGATGCGATGCGGAAATGCACCTCGCTGGCGCCGGCGTCGACGATCATTTCCTTGATCTTGCGCGAGGTGGTGCCGCGGACCACGGAATCATCCACCAGGATCACCCGCTTGCCCTTGATCAGCGCCCGGTTGACGTTGAGCTTCAGGCGCACGCCCATGTTGCGGATCTGTTCGGACGGCTCGATGAACGTGCGGCCCATATACTGGTTGCGGATGATGCCCATGGCGTAGGGAATGCCGCTTTCCTGGGAATAGCCGATCGCCGCCGGGGTGCCGCTGTCGGGCACCGGGCAGACCAGATCGGCGTCGACCGGGGCTTCGCGCGCCAGTTCGGCGCCGATGGCGCAGCGGCTTTCATAGACGGATCGCCCGCCGATCATGCTGTCGGGGCGCGAGAAATAGACGTGTTCGAAGATGCAGAACCGGGGCTTGGCGCGTTCGAAGGGGTGGAAGCTTTCGACGCCGGTTTCGGTGATGATGACCATCTCGCCGGGTTCGATCTCGCGCAGGAACTCGGCCCCGCAGATGTCGAACGCGCAGGTTTCCGAGGCCAGCGCCCAGCCGTCGCCGAGCTTGCCCAGCACCAGCGGGCGCACGCCCAGCGGGTCGCGCACGCCGATCAGCTTGGAGCGGGTCATGGCCAGCACCGAGAACGCGCCCTCGACCCGGCGCAGGGCGTCCTTCATGCGCTCGGGGATGTTTTTCTGAAACGAGCGCGCCATCAGGTGGACGATGCATTCGGTGTCCGAGGAGGATTGGAAGATCGCGCCGTGCTCGGTCAGTTCGCGGCGCAGGGCGTGGGCGTTGGTGAGGTTGCCGTTATGGGCGATGGCGCAGCCGCCGAGCGACAGGTCGGCGTAGAGCGGCTGCACGTCGCGCAGCGCCGTGTGGCCCTTGGCGCCGGACGTGGAATAGCGCACATGGCCGATTCCGAGATTGCCGGGCAGCAGTTCCATCGTCGAACGCTTGGTGAAGTTGTCGCGCACGTAGCCCATGCGGCGCACGCTGTTGAAGCCGTACTGGGCGTCATGGGTGACGATGCCCCCCGCCTCCTGCCCGCGATGCTGGAGCGCATGCAGCCCGAGCGCCAGGAAGCTGGCCGCGTCGATGACGCCGAACACGCCGAACAGCCCGCATTCCTCGCGCAGCTTGTCGGCGCTGAGGTCGTCGTCGGGCGGATTGAACGGATGCGGGAGAAGGGCGGTATCGCAGACATCGACGGTCATCAAGCGCGTCCCTTGTGCCGGTATGATCCGCGCTGGCAGACGCCGGCGCGGCGTGACTCGGGGCGGGTTATAGCGGCGCGCCGGCGCCATGTCATCAGCCGGTCATCGACGCGTCGTCACACTGTTATGCGCGCGCCGCGATCAGGTCGAGGAATCGGTCGCCGCGCCCGCGTCGGGCGACAGGCCGGGGATGCCGCCGCATTCCTCCATCAGCCGGTTGACCGGGTCGAGGATCCAGTCGGGGATGCTGGTGGGGGCGTTTTCCTCGATCATCGTCGTCACCTCGGCCATCAGCGCGGCGGAGCGGGCGTTTTCGATTTCCGGGATCTGGCTGGAGGGCGGGATGAACTGGTCGTAGATCAGCCAGGCCACCGCCACCAGCAGCACGCCGCGCGCCACGCCGAACAGGAAGCCAAGCCCCTTGTCGAGCGCCCCCAGCGGCGAGGCCTGCATGGCGCCCGAGAACAACGGCATGAAGATCGACAGCACGATCAGCACGATGGCGAACACCGAGGAGAAGGCGACGAGCTTGGAGAACGTGCAGGAATTTTCCAGGAACGGGCCGACGGTCGGCAGTTCCTTGAGCAGGGGTTCAAGCGTCGGGGCCATGTAGACGGCGATGATTGCGGCCAGCACCCAGCCGCCGATGGCGAACACCTCGCGCGTGAAACCCCGCGAAAACGCCAGAAACCCGGACACGGCGAGGATCGCCAGCACCACGCCGTCCGCAATTGTGTACTGCATGCTCGTCTATCCCTCGCTTGGCCGCCCGCGCCGAACGGTCACTCCCCGAACGCCTGGTCGATGAAACCGGTCAGATCCTCGATTCGGGTCATGTTAATGTCAGATTTTTCGGTCAGCTTCACCTGCGAAGGCGCGAAGGCGGCGGAAAAACCCAGTTTCTGCGCCTCTTTCAACCGCAATTCGGCCTGGGACACCGCGCGCACCGCGCCCGAGAGGCTGATTTCGCCGAAAATCACCGCGTCCGAGGACAGGGGCCGGTCGCGCGCGGCGCTGAGCAGCGCGGCGGCGACGGCGAGGTCGGCCGCCGGTTCGTTGACCCGCAGCCCTCCGGCGACGTTGAGATAGACGTCATGCTGGGACAGGGACACGCCGCAACGCGCGTCGAGCACCGCGAGGATCATCGCCAGGCGCCCGGAATCGAGCCCCACCACCGCGCGGCGCGCCGATCCCGGCGGGGCGGGGGCGACCAGCGACTGGATTTCCACCAGCACCGGGCGCGTGCCCTCCAGACCTGCGAAGACCACCGAGCCCGAGGCCCCGCGTTCGCGATCCGACAGGAACAGCGCGGACGGGTTGCGCACCTGCGCCAGCCCCTTGCCGGTCATCTCGAACACGCCGATTTCCGCCGCCGGGCCGAAGCGATTCTTCACCGCGCGCAGGATGCGGAACTGGTGACCGCGCTCGCCCTCGAAATACAGCACCGTGTCGACCATGTGCTCGATGACCCGGGGGCCGGCGATCTGGCCGTCCTTGGTGACGTGGCCGACCATGATGACGGTGACGCCGCGCCGCTTGGCGAAGCTGGTGAGTTCATGCGCGGCGGCGCGCACCTGGCTGACCGAGCCGGGCGCGCTGTCGACGTTGTCCGCCCACATGGTCTGGATCGAATCGATCACCACCACGGCGGGGTTTTCCGCGTCCATGGTGGTGAGGATGTTGCGCAGGTTGGTTTCCGCCGCGAGCATCACCGGCGCCTCGGCCAGCCCGAGGCGGGCGGCGCGCATGCGGATCTGGGCGGTGGCCTCCTCGCCCGACACGTAGATGGTCTTGGCGCCGCGCCGCGCGAAGGCGGCGGCGGCCTGCAGCAGCAAGGTCGATTTGCCGATGCCGGGATCGCCGCCGACCAGCAGCGCCGAGGCCGGGACCAGCCCGCCGCCGAGCACGCGGTCGAGTTCCTCGACGCCGGAGGAAAGCCGCGGCGGCGCGGGTTCGCTGCCCGACAGCGCCACCAGCGCCGCCTTCTTGCCGCGCTGCGCGCCGAGGCTGCGCGTCGAGGGCCCGGCAGAGGACAGGGCGGCGTCTTCGCGCACGCTGTTCCAGGCGCCGCAGGAATCGCAGCGCCCGGCCCATTTCTTGTGCGCCGCGCCGCATTGGGAGCAGGCGAAAGTGGGTGTGGATCTGGCCATGGGTTTTCGTTTTGCGCGATCAGCGCCGGAAGGGCAAGGCGGCGGGCGGCGCGGCGGGCGTCATTTGCGCTTGCGCTGGCGGATGCGGCGCCCGGTCAGATGGCTGATGAGCATCGAGGACAGCACGCAGGCGATGAACAGGTAGAGGCCCCATGCGGTTTCCACATGGCCGACCCCGACGCCCTTGACGATGACGATGGTCATGGCGATCAGGAACACGTCGGCCATGGCGAGCTTCCCCAGCGCCTCCAGCAGGGGCAGGGCGCGGGGCGAGAAGATGCGGAACTGCACGGCGGCCAGGGCCAGGGTCTTGGCGTAGGGGATGGCGATGCCGAACAGCGCCACCAGCCCGGCCAGCACCGGATCCACGTCCGACAGTTCGACGACGGCGTTGAGGATGGAAATCGCGTCGCCTCCGAACCAGTCGTTCAGCCAGCCGGCGAGCGAGGTGCGCGCCAGCGGCGCGGTCCAGGCCGCCGGATAGGCGATCAGCAGCGCGATGTTGGCGACCCGCAATGCGAGGTCCAGCGGACCGCGCATCACCTGATGGCCTCGATCGGCCCTTCTGCGCGGCCATGGATGAACTGGTCCACATAGGGGTCGCCGCAATCGTCCATATCGGCCACCGGCCCGGCCCAGCGGATTTTCCCGTCATGGATCATCGCCACCTTGTCGGCGATGGCGCGCACCGAGGTCATGTCATGGGTGATGGTCATGGCCGTGGCGCCGATTTCGGTCACCAGTTCGCGTATCAGTTCGTTGATCACCCCGGACATGATCGGGTCGAGCCCGGTGGTGGGTTCGTCGAAGAAGATGATCTCCGGGTCGGCGGCGATGGCGCGCGCCAGGCCGACGCGCTTCTGCATGCCGCCGGACAGTTCGGCGGGGAACAGATCGGCGGTCTCCGGCGTCAGGCCGACGCGGCGCAGCTTTTCGATGGCGATGTCGCGGGCTTCTTCCCGGGGGCGGCGGCCTTCGCCGCGCAGCAGGCGGAAGGCGACGTTTTCCCAGACATGCAGGCTGTCAAACAGCGCGCCGCCCTGAAACAGCATGCCAAAGCGCGACAGCATGGTTTCGCGACGGCGCCGGGTGAGGGGCGCGCCGTCGAGCAGGATCTCGCCCGCATCATGATCGATGAGCCCGAGCACGCATTTCAGCATCACCGACTTGCCGGTGCCCGATCCGCCGATGATGACCAGGCTTTCGCCGCGCGCGACGCTGAGATCGACGCCGCGCAGCACCTGCTTGGCGCCGAAGCTTTTGACCACGCCGCGCAGTTCGATCATCGGCTGGGGTCTGGTTGGGGTCCGGGGGGCGCTCATGTGGAGAACAGCGCCTCGGTGAGAATGTAGTTGGCGGTGAAGATCAGGATGCAGGCGGAGACCACGGCGTTGGTGGTGGCGCGGCCCACGCCCTGCGCGCCCCGGCCCGAATTGTAGCCGTGATAGCAGCCCATCAGCGCCACGATGAAGCCGAAGACCGAGGCCTTGATCAGCCCCGAGGTGACGTCGCCCAGCACCAGGAAATCCGCGGTGTTGGTGAGATAGGCGCCGGCGTTGAAGTTCAGTCTGCCGATGCCGACCAGAAACCCGCCCATCACCCCGATGATGTCGCTGACCAGCGCCAGCAGCGGCATGGCCAGCGTCGCCGCGAGCAGGCGCGGGGCCACCAGGTATTTCATCGGATTGGTGGACAGCGTGGTCAGCGCGTCGATCTGTTCGGTGACCCGCATTGTGCCGATTTCGGCGGCGATGGAGGCCGACACCCGCCCGGCCACCATCAGCCCGCCCAGCACAGGCCCCAATTCGCGCACCATGCCGATGGCGACGATCGAGGGCACCACGGATTCGGCGTTGAAGCGGGCGCCGCCCAGAAAGATCTGCAGCGCCAGCGCGCCGCCGGTGAACAGCGCCGTCAGCCCCACCACCGGCAGCGAGTAATAGCCGATGCGCATGAACTGGCGGGCCAGCTCCACCGGATACCAGGGCGGTCGGAACACGTGGCTGACGCCGCTGGCCGCGAAGGCGGAGATCGAGCCGGTGACCCGGCACATGCCAAGGACGGCGTGGCCGATCATGGCGAGGAACGCCTGAAATGCTGACAGGATGGGCATGGGTTGGTTTACGCTCCGCCGGCTCGGTCATCGCCTGTGTAGCGACGCGCGTAGCGGGCGCCAAGCGCGGTGAGCGTCTCGTAGCCGATGCTGCCGGCGGCGGCGGCGAGTTGATCGACGCTCTGATGCGGGCCGAGGATCTCGACGAAGCGGCCTTCGGCGGCCTGCGGGTGGTCGGTGAGATCGACGGTGATCATGTCCATGCTGATGCGCCCGACCGCCGGCGCGGGGCGGTCGTCGAGCCAGACCCGCATGGACCCGCCGGCGCGCGCCAGCCCGTCGGCGTAGCCCAGCGGCAGCACGCCGATCCGGCTGTCGCGCTGCGCGGTCCAGGTCGCGCCGTAGCCGACGCTTTCGCCGCGCGCCACGGCGCGAAGCTGCAGGATCGGGGCCTCGAGCCGCGCTGCGGGGCGGGCGTCGGCGAAGGGCAGACCGCCATAGAGCCCGATGCCGGGACGGATCATGTCAAAATGGAAATCCGGGCCGAGCAGCGCCCCGCCGGTGGCGGCGAGCGAATGCCGGGCCCCGGGCGCGACGGCGCGCAGCAGCGCGATGCGTCCGGCGAAGGCGCCGCGCTGCCGGGCGTTCATGGCATGCGCGGGATCGTCGGCGCAGGCGAGATGCGACATCACCAGTGTCACCCGCATGTCGGCGAGGCCCTCGGCGCGGATCTGGTCGAGATCAGCCATGCCGAGCCCCAGCCGATTGATGCCGGATTCCACATGCAGAGCGATCTCCGGGCATTGAGGCAAAGCGTAAAGTGACGCCTTCAAGGCGTTGAGTTGGGTTGTTGAATTAATAACGGGGCGCAGCGCATGGGCGGCGAACAGTTCCAGATCCGCCTGGGTGAATCCGTTGAACACGTAGATCGGCGCGCCGGGTCCGAGGATCCGACGCAGCGCCGCGCCTTCGCGCGCCTGGGCGACGAAAAAGGTTTTCGCGCCGGCGCGGGCCAGCGCCGGAGCGACCTGCGCGACCCCCAGCCCGTAGGCGTCGGCCTTGACCACCGCTGCGGCCTCGGCCTTGCCCGCCAGCGCCTGCAGCGCGCGCCAGTTGGCGACGATCGCGCCCAGATCCACGGTAAGGCGGGTGGTGGACGAGGTCTCAGTATCCGTCATGGCGGGGCTGGGCGAGGTTGTCGAACTTGGTGAATCTGCCCTCGAAGGACAGCTCGACCGTGCCGATGGGGCCGTGGCGCTGCTTGCCGATCACCACCTCGGCCTTGCCGGCGACCTGTTCCATGACCTGCTGCCATTTCATCATCGCCTCGATGTCGTTTTCGCCGGGCTTTTCGCGTTCCTTGTAGTATTCGTCGCGGTAGACGAACATCACCACGTCGGCGTCCTGCTCGATGGAGCCGGATTCGCGCAGATCCGACAGCTGCGGGCGCTTGTCATCGCGCGATTCGACCTGGCGGGACAGCTGGGACAGGGCGATCACCGGAATGTTGAGTTCCTTGGCGATGGCCTTCAGCCCCTGGGTGATCTCGGACACCTCGTTGACGCGGCTGTCCTTGGCGGTGGCCGGGCGCACCAGTTGCAGGTAGTCGATGACCAGCAGGTCGAGCCCGTGCTGGCGCTTCAGGCGACGGGCCCGCGCCGCCAGCGTGGAGATCGGCAGCGCCGGGGTGTCGTCGATATGGAGCGGCATGCGTTCCAGCGCCCGCCCGGCCTCGACCAGATGCTGGAACTGCTCCTCCTCCATGTCGCCGCGGCGGATTTTTTCGGACGGCACGCGGGCCTGTTCGGACAGGATGCGGGTGGCGAGCTGTTCGGCGGACATCTCCAGCGAAAAGAACCCGACCCTGCCGCCCTCGATCGTGCCCTCGGTCCCGTCGGCGCGTTCGCCGTCGCGATGGGCCTTGGCGACGTTGAAGGCGATGTTGGTGGCCAGCGAGGTCTTGCCCATGGAGGGGCGCCCGGCGAGGATCAGCAGGTCCGAGGGGTGCAGCCCGCCCAGCTTCTTGTCGAGGTCGATGAGCCCGGTGGAGATGCCCGCCAGCCCGCCGTCGCGCATGTAGGCGGCGTTGGCGACATGGATCGCCTCGATGGCGGCGTTGAGGAAGCTCTTGAAGCCGCCTTCGTATTTGCCTTTTTCGCCGAGCGCGTAGAGCTGCTGTTCGGCATCGACGATCTGGTCGCGGGGTTCGCTGTCCACATCGACCTTGGCGGCCTTGAAGCGGATCTCGTCGCCGATGCGCATGAGATCCCGGCGGATGGCGAGGTCATAGACGGTTTGCGCGTAGTCGCGCGCGGCGACGATGGAAATGGCGGCGCCGGCGAGGCGGACGAGATAGGCCGGGCCGCCGACCTCCTGCAGGCCCTCGTCATCCTCGAGGAAGGATTTCAGCGTGACCGGGGTGGCCTGCATGTTTTTCTGGATGCGCCGCGCCATGGTGTCGTAGATGCGCTGATGCACGGGGTCGTAGAAGTGATGGGGGTCGATCAGGCTCGAGACCCGGTCATAGACCTCGTTGTTGACCAGGATCGCGCCGAGCAGCGCCTGTTCGGCTTCGAGGTTGCTGGGCTGCTGGGTCGCGTCGGCCTGCACTGTCGTGGGCGGGGGCGGGGATTGGGATCCATCGGCCATGAGTCGTTTCCTGCTACGGGCGTTCGCGCGGCTGCATCCTATCCCGGGCCGCATCGGCGCGCATCCGTGAACAGCGGGGATATCGGGGATAGATGTCGGCTTTCGGCGCGGCGCCGGAATTCGGGCCAGCGAATGATTGCGACTCGGGTTCGGAACGCCCATGTATCGACGCATCCATGCGAAAAAACCCGAACCGACAAGGAGCGAGACCATGAGCCTGCGCATCAACGACACCGCGCCGAATTTCACCGCCGACACCACCGAGGGCGAGATCGATTTTCACGACTGGATCGGCGACGGCTGGGCGATCATGTTCTCGCATCCCAAGGACTTCACCCCGGTCTGCACCACCGAGCTTGGCTACATGGCCGGGCTGCGCGACGAATTCGCGCGGCGCAACGTCAAGGTCGTGGGCATCAGCGTCGATCCGGTGGAGACCCACAAGGCGTGGAAGAAGGACATCGCCGAGGTGACCGGCAACGCGGTGGATTATCCGCTGATCGGCGATCCGGAGCTGCGCGTGGCCAAGCTGTTCGACATGCTGCCCGCCGATGCCGGGGACAGCGCCGAGGGCCGCAGCGCCGCGGACAACGCCACGGTGCGCACGGTGTTCGTGATCGGGCCGGACAAGAAGATCAAGATGCAGATGTCCTATCCCATGACCACCGGGCGCAATTTCGACGAATTGCTGCGGGTGATCGATTCGCTGCAGCTGACGGCGACGCATCAGGTGGCGACGCCGGCGGGCTGGAAGAACGGCGATGACGTGATCGTGTCGGGATCGGTGTCCGATGAGGCGGCGAAAGCGCAGCATGGCGCGGTCGACGCCAAGCTGCCCTATCTGCGCTACGTCAAGCAGCCGGGCTGAGGCGTCGCGACCCTGCGTAGGGCGGATCCCGATCCGCCATTGGCCGCGCGGTCGGGCGGCTTGCCGTCCGCTTGCCCGCAGGGCGTCGAAAACAGCGCAAGAAAAGGCCGCGCCGGATCGCTCCGGCGCGGCCTTGGCTTTTCCGCTCGACGCGCGGCTCAGACCGTGGGCTGCTCGTCGGACTGGCTGTCCTCGTCCTCGATCGGCCCGCTGTCGCGCGGATCGTCGCGCGCGTCGCCGCCGTCTTCTTCGGCCGCCGCGCCCATGTCGTCGAACAGCTCGGCGATGTCGAAATCGGCCTCGGCGTCAGCCTCGGCGCGCAGGTCCTGGATGGATTTGCCGGAGGCCTGGATCTCGGCTTCGTCCGCCGAGCGGGCGACGTTGACGGTGATCGTCGCCGACACCTCCGGGTGCAGGGTGACGATGACCGCGTGCAGGCCGAGCTCCTTGATCGGCTTGGCCAGCGCGATCTGCTTGCGCGCCACCGAGAAGCCTTCTTGGGTGGCGATCTCGGCCACGTCGCGCGGGCCGACGGAGCCGTAGAGCGATCCGGCCTCGGAGGCCGAGCGGATCACCACGTATTGCTGCCCGTCGAGCTTGGCGGCCACGGCCTCGGCCTCGGACTTCTGTTCGAGGTTGCGGGTCTCAAGCTGGGCGCGCTGTTCCTCGAACCGGACGAGATTGGCCTTGGTGGCGCGCAGCGCCTTGCCCTGGGGCATGAGGAAATTGCGCGCGTAGCCGGGGCGGACATTGACCACGTCGCCCATCTGACCCAGTTTCGCGACGCGTTCGAGAAGAACGACTTCCATGATCATTCTCCCTTATTTGACGGCGTAGGGAAGCAGGGCGAGGAAGCGGGCGCGCTTGATGGCGCGGCTGAGCTCCCGCTGCTTCTTGGACGAGACGGCGGTGATGCGCGAGGGCACGATCTTGCCGCGCTCGGAAACGTAGCGCTGCAGCAGGCGAACGTCGCGATAGTCGATCTTGGGCGCGTTGTCGCCAGAGAACGGGCAGGTCTTGCGACGGCGGAAAAACGGTCTGCGGGACATGATGCTCTCCTATGATTCAGAAACGCCGGGGGCGATCGCCCCGATCGCCGCGCGGGCCGCGGTCGCGTCCGCCGCGTCCGCGATCGTCGCGCGAGGCCTTGGCCTGCACGATCGCCGAGGGGCCTTCCTCGTGGGCGTCGACCTTGATGGTCAGCACCCGCATCACGTCGTCATGGAGGCGCATCAGGCGTTCCATTTCCTGCACCGCGTCCGAGGGCGCGTCGGATTTGAGGAACGCGTAATGGCCCTTGCGGTTCCTGTTGATCTTGTAGGCCATGGTCCGCAGGCCCCAGTATTCGGAGCCGACGACATCGCCGCCATTGTCCTTGAGAACCTGGCCGAAATGCTCGATGAGCCCTTCGGCCTGCGCGTTGGAAAGATCCTGGCGCGCAATGAAGACATGCTCGTAAAGAGCCATGTGTCACCTGTTTCGTCTGGCGCGCTTCAAAATGCGGTGTCGCCATCCTCGGGGCCCGCATACGAGAGGCAGCGCGATTGCTGTCATGGAGGATCGGGCGCGTATGCCGCAAAGCGGCGCCCTTTGCAAGGGGATCGGCGGGGATTGTCATGCGCAAGCGGCGGGCGGCTGGACGCGTGGACGGCGCGGAGGTAGAGACGAGGGCGCGACCCGGCGGAAATCCGCGCGGGTCCGTGACGTTCAGACGGCGAGGGAGACTCCATGACGCGCGCATTCATGTTTCCGGGGCAGGGCGCCCAGGCGATCGGCATGGGCAGGGATCTTGCGCAGGCCTGTCCCGGCGCCGCAGCGGTGTTCGAAGAGGTGGACGAGGCGCTTGGCGAAAGGCTCAGCGCGCTGATCTGGGAGGGCGAGGCGGCGGATCTGACGCTGACCGCCAACGCCCAGCCGGCCCTGATGGCGACGTCGATGGCGGCGCTGCGCGCGCTGGAGGCCGAGGGCGTGGGCGTCGACGCCGCGCGCTATGCGGCGGGGCATTCGCTGGGCGAATATTCGGCGCTGTGCGCGGCGGGGGCGTTTTCGGTGTCCGACGCGGCGCGGCTGCTGCGCAAGCGCGGCGAGGCCATGCAGGCGGCCGTTCCGGTGGGCGTCGGGGCCATGGCGGCGATTCTGGGGCTGGATCTGGCGACGGTGCGCGAGGTCGCGGCCGAAGCCGCCGGCGACGAGGTCTGCCAGGCCGCCAACGACAATGATCCCGGGCAGGTGGTGGTGTCAGGCCACAAGGACGCGGTGGAGCGCGCGGTGGAGATCGCCAGGGGCCGCGGCGCGCGGCGCGCGGTTCTGCTGCCGGTGAGCGCGCCGTTCCACTGCGCGCTGATGCAGCCGGCCGCCGACGCGATGGCCGAGGCGCTGGCCGGCGTGACCATCAATGCGCCCGCCGTGCCGGTGGTGGTCAATGTGCGCGCCGAGGCGGTGAGCGACCCGGAGACGATCCGCGCGCTGCTGGTGGAGCAGATCACCGGCGCGGTGCGCTGGCGCGAGAGCGTGCTGTGGATGGCGGCGCAGGGCGTGACCGATCTGGTGGAGATCGGCGCCGGAAAGGCGCTGAGCGGGCTGGCGCGGCGCATCGACCGGTCGCTGAAATGCCGCGCGGTGAACACGGCGGCGGACGCGAAGGCCGTGGCCGAGGCGATCGCCTGAGGTTTTACGGGGGCCCGATGCGAGGCCCGACAGGAAAATGGAGTCAGTCATGTTCGATCTGACGGGAAAAAGCGCGCTGGTCACCGGCGCCTCGGGGGGCATCGGCGGGGCCATTGCGACGGCGCTGCACGCGCGGGGCGCGACGGTGGGGTTGAGCGGCACGCGCGTGGCGCCGCTGGAGGCGCTGGCGGCGACCCTGGGCGCGCGCGCGCATGTGCTGCCCTGCGATCTGGGCGATGCGGCGGCGATCAGGTCGCTGCCCAAAACGGCGGCGGCGGCCATGGGCGGGGTTGACATCCTCGTGAACAACGCCGGGCTGACGCGCGACAATCTTTTCATGCGCATGAGCGACGAGGAATGGGACGCCGTGCTCGCGGTCAATCTCACCGCCGCCTTCAGGTTGAGCCGGGGCGTGCTGCGCGGGATGATGAAGGCGCGCTGGGGGCGGATCATCGGCATCACCTCGGTGGTGGGCGCCACGGGCAACCCGGGGCAGGCGAATTACGCAGCGTCCAAGGCGGGGATGATCGGCATGTCGAAATCACTGGCGCAGGAAGTGGCGTCGCGCAACATCACCGTCAACTGCGTGGCGCCCGGATTCATCGCCACGGCGATGACCGACGAATTGAGTGATGACCAGAAGGCGAAGCTGTTGGGCGTGATTCCCGCCGGACGAATGGGCGCGCCGGATGAAATCGCCGCGGCGGTGGTCTATCTGGCCTCGGGCGAGGCGGGATACGTCACCGGCCAGACATTGCATGTGAATGGCGGCATGGCCATGTTCTGAGCCGGGCGGCGCCGGTGCGAAAGCATTTGCCAGCGCCCACCCGTATGATATAGGCGCGGCCAAGGCGGGCGGGTCGCTGGCTGCGGCGCGACAACGAAAACAGACGGCGTGATCTCATGCGCCGGCACAATCGAGCGAAGAGCCCGCAGGGCTTGGATCAGGTAAAGGCAGCCAGACCGGCTGACAGGAAAGTGAGGATCACCAAATGAGCGATATTGCGGTTCGCGTGAAGAAGATCGTCGTCGAGCATCTGGGCGTCGAAGAGGACAAGGTCACGGAAAGCGCCAGCTTCATCGATGATCTGGGCGCGGATTCGCTCGACACGGTTGAGCTGGTCATGGCCTTCGAGGAAGAGTTCGGCATCGAGATCCCGGACGACGCGGCCGAAACCATCCAGACCTTTGGCGACGCCGTGAAGTTCATTACCGAGAATTCCTGAAGCCTGACGGCTTCGAAAGGATGCGAACGGCGCCCCCCCCAGGGCGCCGTTCCTGTTTTTCAAGCGCTTGCATGCGCGAGGGCGGCTCGGTAACGTCCCGCATGCATCGCGCCGCAGGGAGAACGCAACTGTGAGACGTGTCGTCATCACCGGTCTTGGAATGCTGTCGCCGCTGGCTTGCGGCGTCGAGGAGACCTGGTCGCGGCTGCTTGCCGGGAAATCCGGCGCCGGGCGCATCCAGCATTTCGATTCCTCCGCGCTGGCCTGCAACATCGCCTGCGAGGTGCCGCTGGGCGACGGGTCCGACGGCACGTTCAACGCCGATGACTGGGTCGCGGCGAAAGACCGGCGCAAGTTCGACCGGTTCATCACCTATGCGCTGGTCGCCGCCACGCAGGCGGTGGAAGACGCCGGGTGGACGCCCGAGGATCGGGAATCGCAGGATCGCACCGGCGTGATGATCGGGTCGGGAATCGGCGGGGTCGAATCCATCGCCAAGACCGCGGTGCTGCTGAAAGAGCGGGGCCCGCGCCGAGTGTCGCCGTTTTTCATCCCCGGCGCGCTGATCAATCTGTGCTCGGGGCAGGTGTCGATCAAATACGGATTCCGCGGTCCCAACCATGCGGTGGTCACCGCGTGTTCCACGGGCGCGCACGCCATTGGCGACGCTTCGCGGCTGATCGCGTTCGGCGATGCGGACGTGATGGTCGCCGGCGGCGCGGAGAGCCCGGTCTGCGAGATCGGCGTCGCAGGCTTCGCGGCGAGCAAGGCGCTGTCCACCAATTTCAACGACGACCCCACCCGGGCCAGCCGGCCCTATGACAAGGACCGCGACGGATTCGTCATGGGCGAGGGCGCGGGCGTGGTGGTGCTGGAGGAATACCAGCACGCCAAGGCGCGCGGCGCGAAGATCCATGCCGAGGTGCTGGGTTACGGCATGTCCGGGGACGCGTATCACATCACATCGCCCGCCCCTGACGGAGATGGCGGCTACCGATCCATGGCGGCGGCGCTCAGGAATGCCGGGATCACCGCGGACCGGATCGACTACGTCAACGCGCACGGCACCTCGACGCCGCTGGGCGACGAGATCGAGCTGAAGGCGGTGACGCGGCTGCTGGGGGATTCGGCCAGCACCGTCACCATGTCCTCGACCAAATCCGCGATCGGGCATCTGTTGGGCGCGGCGGGCGCGGTGGAGGCGATATTCTGCGTATTGGCGCTGCGCGATCAGGTGGCGCCGCCGACGCTCAATCTCGACAACCCGTCGGTGGACACGGAGATCGATCTGGCCGCCAACGGACCGGTGAAACGCAGGATCGACGTGGCGCTGTCCAATTCCTTCGGATTTGGCGGCACGAACGCGTCGCTGGTGCTTGGCAAGGCGTCCTGAGTTTCCGATGAAAAACCTGGCGGCGAATACGCTGACGGTGCTGATCGTGCTCGGCTTTGCGCTGGCCGCGGCGATCGGCTACGGCGTGCAGCAATTCCGCGCGGCGGGGCCAAGCGCGGCGCCGGTGGTGATCGTGGTGCCGCCGGGCGCGGGGCTGGAGCAGGTCTCGACGCTGCTTGCGGATGCCGGGGTGATCGCCGATCCGATGATTTTCAGGCTGGGCGCGCGCTACAGCGGACAGGCGGCGAAAATCCGGTTCGGGGAATATGAAACGCCGGCCGGGGCTTCGATGGAAGAGGTGCTGGCGCTGCTGGTGTCCGGGCGCTCGGTCCAGCATCTGGTGACGGCGCCCGAGGGGCTGACCGCGTGGGAGGTGGTGGAGCTGCTGAAGGCGGAGCCGCTGCTGACCGGGGAGATCGGAGAGATCCCGCCCGAAGGGTCGCTGGCGCCCGACACCTATTCGTTCCAGCGCGGCGAATCGCGCATGGCGGTGCTCGGGCGCATGAGCGAGGCGCAAAAGCGGATCCTGGCGGCCGCCTGGGAGGCGCGGGCCGCGGACCTGCCGATCGCCACGCCTGAGGAGGCGCTGATTCTGGCCTCGATCATCGAGAAGGAGACCGGGGTCAACGAGGAGCGCTGGGAGGTGGCCTCGGTCTTCGTCAACCGGCTGCGACGCGGCATGCGGCTGCAGACCGATCCGGCGGTGATCTATGGACTCACCAAGGGGCGAGGCAAGCTGGGGCGCGGGCTGAAGCGCAGCGAATTGCAGCGCCAGACCGACTACAACACCTATCTGATCGAGGGGCTGCCGCCGACGCCGATCGCAAATCCGGGCAAGGCGGCGATCGCGGCGGCGGTGCAGCCGGCGCAGACCGACTACCTGTATTTCGTCGCTGACGGATCAGGCGGGCATGCGTTCGCGCGCACCCTGAAGGAGCACAACCGCAACGTCGCCAAGTGGCGCAAGATCGAGAAGCAGCGGGCGAACCAGTAGGCGCGGTGTTGGCTCGGCAAAAATCTAGCGCAACCTGTGCGATAGTTCTTGACTTCGCGCACGCTGTAGAGTAGGTATCTAGGCACACTGGGAGAGGTGGGCGAAAGAGGCCGCGAACATCGTTCGCGGCCTTCGCTGTTTGCGGTGTCTGTCACAACGGATCGGATCCTGCATGACCCGTGAGAACGGCGGCCGCAACCGGCCGCTCGAAGCGTTGAGAAACGCCCGTTCGAATTATCGACGCATTGCCGAAATTCTTGTTGGTGAAATTCGTCGCCTGGGCGGCGGCGACCAGAGTGATGCCAAGGAGCGGCATTCGCTGATCCAGACGCATCAAAAGACTTTGCAGACGCTTATTGATTTTGAGAGCCGCATTGAAAAACAGATCGCAGAACGAATTGGGCTCGGTCGAGGCGACATCGACCTTGATCGCGCCAGAAGGGAAATCATGGGCAAGCTGGCTCGCCTCAAAGACGCCCTGCGAGCAGGAGGCGTGGCTGAGGGGGCTGAGCCCGAACGCTCTGAGGGCGCTTGAATGGATCTTTGACGTCTGGGCGATGCCGGGGCATCAGTCGCCGCCGCCTGGCGACTGGCGCACCTGGCTGGTGCTGGGCGGGCGCGGCGCGGGCAAGACCCGCGCCGGGGCCGAGTGGGTGCGGGCCATCGTCGAGGGGCCGACGCCGCTGGCGCAGGGCGCCTGCAGGCGGGTGGCGTTGATCGCGGAGACCATAGATCAGGCGCGCGAGGTGATCGTGGAGGGCGAGTCGGGCATCAGGGCCTGCTCGCCCCCCGACCGGGCGCCGCATTACGAAGTGTCGCGCAAGCGGCTGGTCTGGCCCAACGGCGCCGAGGCGCGGATTTTCACGGCGCAGGATCCCGAGGGGCTGCGCGGGCCGCAATTCGACGCCGCCTGGTGCGACGAACTGGCGAAATGGAAACATGCGCGGGAGGTCTGGGACATGCTGCAATTCGGATTGCGGCTCGGGACCCGGCCACGGCAGATGGTGACGACGACGCCGCGACGGCTGGCGCTGCTCACCGAGATCATCGAGGCCGACGACACGGTGGTGGTGTCCGCGCCGACCGAGGCGAACCGGGCCAATCTGGCGCCCGGGTTCATCGAGGCGGTGCAGCGGCGGTTCGGCGGCACGTCATTGGGGCGCCAGGAACTGCTGGGCGAGTTGCTGACCGAGGCGCCGGGCGCGCTGTGGCTGCGCGAGACGCTGGAGGCGTCGCGGGTGAGCGAGGCCCCGGAGATGCAGCGGGTGGTGATCGCGGTGGATCCGCCGGTGACCAGCCGGGCGGCCTCGGACGCCTGCGGGATCGTCGTCGCGGGGATCGCCAACGGCGCGGTCTACGTGTTGGAGGACCTCACGGTTCAGGGCGTCGCGCCAAGCGCCTGGGCGGCGCGGGCGGTGGCGGCGTTTCACGCCCATCAGGCCGACCGGCTGGTGGCCGAGGTCAATCAGGGCGGCGATCTCGTCGAGACGCTGATCCGGCAGGTTGACGCCTCGGTGGCCTATCGGGCGGTGCGCGCCACGCGGGGCAAGGCGGCGCGGGCGGAGCCCGTCGCCGCGCTCTACGAACAGGGGCGCGTGCGTCATGTGGGCCTGCTGCCGGCGCTTGAGGATCAGATGTGCGCCTTTACCGGCGACCGGCGGGGCGGCAGCCCGGACCGGGTTGATGCGCTGGTCTGGGCGGTCACGGAGCTGATGCTGCGCGAACCGGGCAACGGGCCGAGGGCGCGCCGCCTTTGAAGCGCCCGCCGCACGCGGCGGTTTTAGGGACATTCGCCGCGAATGCGGCTTTGTGAGCGCGTCGCCGCTGGCGCGGCGGGTTTTCGGAACGCCAGGGGGCGGCGGTCCCGGGGCAAGCGGTTTCACGCGAACGGCAAGGAAGCGACATGGTGTTCGACTGGTTGCGGACGGCGAAAACAACGCCGGACGAGAAGAAGGCTTCGGCGACGGGGCCTGTTGTTGCGTATTCTTCTTCTGGGCGCGTGGCGTGGTCGCCCAGGGACAAGGTTTCGTTGGCCCGCAACGGGTTCATGGGCAACGTGATCGGTTTTCGCTGCGTGCGGATGTTGGCGGAAGCGGCGGCGGCGACGCCGCTGGTGCTGTCGGACGGCGTGCGGCGCATCGAGGCGCATCCGGTGGCGCGCCTGCTGTCGGCCCCCAATCCGGGCCAGCAGGGGGCGGCGTTCCTGGAGGCGGTCTACGGGCATCTGCTGCTGGGCGGCGACGCCTATGTGGAGGCGGCGGGGCGGCTGAGCACCGGCGCGCCTGTGGAGCTGCACGCGCTGCGGCCCGACCGGATGCGGGTGGTGCCGGGGCCGGACGGCTGGCCCTCGGCCTATGAATACGCGGTTGGCGGGCGCAAGGTGCGCTTCGAGATGGGCGAGAGCCGTCCGATCCTGCATCTGAAGAGCTTTCATCCGCAGGACGATCATTACGGCATGTCGCCGCTTGAGGCGGCGGCGTCGGCGGTGGACATCCACAACGCGGCCGGGCGCTGGACCAAGTCGCTGCTGGACAACGCGGCGCAGCCTTCGGGGGCGATCATCTATCGTTCGCCCGACGGCGACACGCTGAGCCAGGAGCAGTATGCGCGGCTGGTGGACGAGCTGGAGGCCAACCATCAGGGCGCGCGCAACGCCGGACGGCCGATGCTGCTGGAGGGCGGGCTGGACTGGAAGCCCATGGGGTTCTCGCCCTCGGACATGGAATTCCTGGAAACCCGCACCGCCGCGGCGCGCGACATCGCCATCGCCTTCGGCGTGCCGCCTATGCTGCTGGGGCTGCCCGGCGACGCCACTTACGCCAATTATCAGGAGGCCAACCGGGCGTTCTATCGCCAGAGCGTGCTGCCGCTGGTCAAGCGGGTGGCGGGATCGCTGATTTCCTGGCTGGGCGAGGAGATGGGCGAGAGCCTGACCCTGACCCCGGACATGGACGCGATCCCGGCGCTGTCGGCGGAACGCGAGGCGCTGTGGCGGCGGGTCTCGGGCGCGGATTTCCTCAGCGACGACGAAAAGCGCGCGCTTCTGGGCCTGCCCCCGGCGGCTGCGTGATGCGGGCGAGCCTGCGTGGCAAGACGCCCGGCTCGCGGTTTCTCTACGAGCCGTTCGATGCGGCCCATGCGCGGGTCGAGGCGTTGGAGCGGGTGCTCGACGAACGCTGGGCGGCGCTGGAAAAGACGTTGCGGCATGTGGAGACCGGGCTCGAACGCATGGAGCGGCGCATGTGGGTCGCGGTGTTCTCCATCGCGGTGGCGATGACGGGCCAGTTCGCGACGCTTCTGATGAGCGCCGTCCCTCAACCCTAGGAATATTCGCATGGATGATTTTGAGAACTCCGGCCCCTGCGGGCGCCGGACGCTTTCTGGACTCGAAACCAAATACGTCGCCTTCGACCAGGTGGCGACGGTCGCCGATGACGGACGGATCGAGGGCTACGCCTCGGTGTTCGGGGCGGCGGACCAGGGCGCCGACATCGTGGAGGCGGGTGCTTTCCGCCGCTCGTTGGAGGCCCTGCAGGGCGCGGGACGGTCGGTGAAGCTGTTGTGGCAGCACGATCCCGCGCAGCCGATCGGAATCTGGGATTCGGTGCGCGAGGACGGCAGGGGCCTGCTGGTCCGGGGCCGTCTGATGACCGAGATCCGCCAGGGCGCCGAAGCGCTGGCGCTGCTGCGCGCCGGGGCCGTTGACGGGTTGTCGATCGGCTATCGGGCGGTGCGCTCGGTGCGGGCGCCCCATGGCGGGCGCATCCTGCAGGAAATCGATCTTTGGGAGGTGTCGCTGGTCACGTTCCCGATGCTTCCCGAGGCGCGCGCGACAGCCGCCTCGCCCGATGCGGGCGAGGCGGATCTGGGCCGCGTATTGGCTGACGCGCTGGCCGAGGCGCGCGGCAGCTTGCGCGAGTGACGCGCGTTTCTCCAACCCGGCGTTTTACCCTGACTGAAGGAAAGACAAGCATGACCATTTCCAAGACCGGCGCGTTCGAATCGAAATCGGCCGTCCACGGTTTTCTGCGTGAATTCAGCGCCTTTCAGGACGACATGAAGGCACGGTTCAAATCCCAGGAAGACCGCATCGAGGCGCTTGACCGCAAGTCCGCCAGCGCCGTTCGCCCGGCGTTGTCGCGCGCCGCCGAAATGGAGGCCCCCCATCAGAAGGCCTTCGCCGCCTATCTTCGCTCCGGCGACGATGACGGGCTGCGCGGGCTTGAGGTCGAGCAGAAGGGGCTCAACACCGCGGTCAACGCGGAGGGCGGCTATCTGGTCGATCCCCAGACTTCGGAGCGCATCCAGTCGGTGCTGAGCGGCGCCGGGTCGCTGCGCGCCATCGCCAATGTGGTGCAGGTGGACGCCAACGCGTTCGACGTGCTGGTGGATCACGGCGACGTGGAAAGCGGCTGGGCCTCGGAGAGCGGCCCCGTGGCCGAGGGCGCGACCCCGGTCATCGAGCGGATTTCCATTCCGCTGCATGAGCTTTCGGCGCTGCCCAAGGCCTCGCAGCGGCTGCTGGACGACAGCGCGTTCGACATCGAGGGCTGGCTGGCCGGGCGCATCGCCGACAAGTTCGCCCGCGCCGAAAGCTCGGCCTTCATCACCGGCAACGGCGTCGATCAGCCCACGGGCATCCTCAATTATCCGATCGCGGCGAACGGGTCCGAGACCTGGGGTCAGATCGGTTATGTGGCCACCGGCGCGGCGGGCGATTTTTCGGTCGCCGATCCGGCGGACGCGATCGTCGATCTGGTCTATTCGCTGGGCGCGCGTTACCGGGCCAAGGCGTCCTTCGTGATGAATTCCAAGACCGCCGGCGCGGTGCGCAAGATGAAGGACGCGGATGGCCGCTTCCTGTGGTCCGACGGCCTGGCCGCCGGCGAGCCGGCGCGGCTGATGGGCTATCCGGTGCTGATCGCCGAGGACATGCCCGACATCGCCGCCGGATCCACCGCCATCGCGTTCGGCGACTTCAACGCCGGCTACACGATCGCTGAACGCCCGGACCTGCGGATCCTGCGCGATCCGTTCTCGGCCAAGCCCCATGTGCTGTTTTACGCCACCAAGCGCGTTGGCGGCGACGTGTCGGATTTCAGCGCCGTCAAGCTGATGAAGTTCGCGGTCAGCTGATCGGGGATCGGGGCGGCCTTCAGGCCGTTCTCGTGATCGCGGGCCGGGTGTGATCCGGACCGCGAGGGGCCCCTGCGCCGCGCCGCATTGGCGCTTCTCCCACCTGTATGCGGTGCGGGGGCCTTGTTTTTTCGTTGCTTGAGATGGTCGGCCGCGTTGCTTTCTGGCCGACGGATCCGGGGGTTCCATGAGTTCGTACATGTGCAAATCCGCCAATGATGAGCGGGACTACGCGATCGACTGGGCGCTGGAGGGCGATGAGTCGCTGCTTGAGGACCTTGGCTGGACCATCGTGCCTCAGGAGCTTGACCCGCTGGCGCTGGCGCTGGTTTCGGCGCGCACCGAGGCGGGCGTGTCCCGCGTGGTTCTGCGCGGCGGCCGTCCCGGACACATCTATCACGTCGCCTGCCGGGTGCGCACCAGCGCCGGGCGGGTTCTGACGCGCGGCTTCCTGTTGCGCATTACCGAATCCTGATCGCGGAGGCCTCGATGCTGACTGAAATCACCCCGGCGCCGGTGACTGCGTTGCCGCTTGCCGAACTGGCGACGCATCTGCGGCTGCCCAGCGGCTTCATCAACGACGCCGCGCAGGCCGACGGGCTGGAGCTTTACCTGCGCGCCGCCTGTTCCGCCGTCGAGGGCATGACCGGGCGGGCGCTGTTTGCGCGGCGGTTCCTGTGGAAGGTGACCCGCTGGCGCCAGCCGGAGCGCCAGACGATCCCCATCGCGCCGGTGAATTTCATTGCCTCGGTGACGCTGATCGGCGCTTCGGGCGCCTGGGAGAGCGTGGATTCGGCGCGCTACGTGCTTCTGCGCGACACGTTCACCCCCTGCCTGGCCGGGCCGGGCGGGCGCACGTTGCCGGCGATCCCCACGGATGGGGTCGCTGAAGTGGAGCTGGAGGCCGGCTACGGCGCCGACTGGATGTCGATCCCGGTGGATCTGCGCCAGGCGGCGATGCTGCTGGCCTCGCATTTTCACGAGCAGCGCCACATCACCATGAATCGCGCCGACGAGGCGCCGTTCGGAGTGCGCAATCTGGTGTCCCGTTTCCGGCAGGTGCGGTTGTGAGCTGGCGGCGGGACTACATCAGCGCGCCGGTTCTGAACCGGAAGCTGGCGCTGGAGCAGGAGGTGCGGGTGAGCGACAACGCCGGCGGCTGGATCCGCAGCTGGACCGAGCTTGGCACGCTATGGGCCTCGATCCGCACGCGCACGGCGCGCGAGATCGAAGTGGGGGCGCGCGGACGTTCGCGCGTGTCGCACAGGATCCTGGTGCGCGCGGCGCCGGTCGGATCCGACGCGCGCCCCCGGGCCGACCAGCGGTTTCGCGAAGGCGCGCGGCGGTTTCGCATCCGCGCGGTGACGGAGGCGGATTCGCGCGGGCAATACCTGGTGTGTTGGGCGGATGAGGAGCCGATACAATGACTTATTCGCTTTCCTTGGCATTGCAGGAGACGATTTATGCGGCCCTGAGCGCCTCGCCCGAGATCGCGGCGCTGGTGGGCGCGCGCATCTATGACGCGCCGCTGCACGCCGAGGCGCCCGAGGCTTCGGAGGGGCCATACCTGACCTTTGGCGACGAGCAGGTGGACGCCTGGGAGGCCGTGGGGCTGACCGGCGCGGTGCATGAGCTGGAGATGTCCATCCATACCCGCGACGAGGGATATTCCGGGGCCAAGCGGATAGGCGCGGCGATGTCGGATGTGCTGACCGGGCCGCTGCCCGCGATGGCCGACGGGCGCATCGTCACGGCGAATTTCTTGTCGGCCCGAACGCGGCGCGTGAAGGACGGGGGACGCCGGATCGATCTGCGTTTCCGGTTCAGGGTCGAGGCGTAACTTACTCATAAGGAACAGAACATGGCGGCTCAAAAGGGCAAGGACCTGCTGTTGAAGATCGACGATGCCGGGGTGTTCACCTCGGTGGCCGGGCTGCGCGCGACGCGGATTTCGTTCAATGCGCAGACGGTGGACGTGACCAATGTGGCCTCCACCGAGCGCTGGCGCGAGCTTCTTGGCGGCGCCGGGGTGCGCAGCGCCTCGATCACCGGGTCGGGGGTGTTTCTGGACGCCGCGACCGACGCGAAAATGCGCGAGGCGTTCTTCAACGGCGTGATCCCGGTGTTTCAGGTCATCGTCCCGGATTTCGGGGTGATCGAGGGCGCGTTTCAGATCACCGCGCTTGAATACTCCGGCCAGCATGACGGCGAGGCGGTCTACGAACTGGCGCTTGCCTCGGCCGGCGCGCTGACCTTCACGGGGGTCTGAGGCTCATGGCGAACCCGGCGCGGGGCGAGGTTGAGATCGTGCTGAACGGCGAGCCGCATGCCATGCGGCTGACGCTTGGCGCGCTGGCGGAACTGGAGACGGCGCTGGGGGCCGAGGGGCTGGTGGGGCTGGCGCAGCGCTTTGAGGACGGCGTTTTTGGCGCGAAGGACCTGCTGGCATTGCTGGGCGCCGGGCTGCGCGGCGCCGGGGGCGGGATCAGCGACGCCGAGCTTGGCGCCATGGACATAGCCGGCGGGGCCGCAGGCGCCGCGCGCGCCGGAGCGCGGTTGATGCAGGCGACCTTCGCGCCGCTGGAGGACGGGGCGTGAGCGCCGTCGCGGCGCGCGTGGACTGGCCCGGGCTGATGCGGCTCGGGCTGGGCGAGATGCGGCTGACGCCGGACGCGTTCTGGAGCATGACGCCGCGCGAACTGGAGGCGGCGGCCTCGCCCTGGCGCAAGCGAATCGCCCGCCCCATGGGCCGGGACGCGCTTGACGCCCTGTTGGCGCGATTTCCCGACAAACAGGTTCAGGAGAGCGGCGAATGACTGATTTTGGCGATGATCTGCCGATCTCGGACGGAGTGAGCGACGTTTCGGCGGTTTCGGGCGCGTTCAGCGCCGAGATGCGGCGGATGCGCGAGGAGATGCGCGCCACCGGGGCCGAGGCCAAGACCCTGTCGACCACGCTTGGCGGCAGTCTGAAGGGCGCGTTCGATCGGCTGGTGTTCGGCGGCGGCAAGGCCTCGGACGTATTGAAGCAGCTGGGGCGGGACATGTCGGGGCGGCTGTTCAATTCGGCGATCAAGCCGGTTCAGTCGGCGGTGGGCGACGGGTTGGGGAGCCTGATTTCCGGAGGGCTTGGCAGCCTGTTGGGCGGGACCAGCCTTTTTGCCGACGGCGCGGCGTTTTCCGCCGGTCAGGTGCGGGCCTTCGCCGGGGGCGGGGTGGTCGAAGGGCCGACCATGTTCCCCATGCGCGGCGGCGCGGCCGGGCTGATGGGCGAAGCGGGGCCGGAAGCGATCCTGCCCTTGCAGCGCGGGCCCGACGGACGGCTTGGCGTCGCCTCGGGCGGCGGCGGCGGATCGCGGGTGACGGTGAACATCTCGACGCCCGACATCGACGGTTTCCAGCGGTCGCGCAGCCAGGTGGCGGCGCAGATCGCCCGCGCGGTCCGGTTCGGCCAGCGGCATCAGTGAGGAGAACCCCATGATTTTCCACGAAACCCGGTTCCCGTCGCGGCTGTCGGTGGGGTCCACCGGCGGGCCGGAGCGGCGCACGGAAGTGGTGACTCTGGCCAATGGCCGTGAGGAGCGCAACACCGCCTGGCAGCATTCCCGCCGCCGCTACGATGCGGGGATGGGATTGAGTTCGCTCGACGATCTGCATGACGTGCTGGCGTTTTTCGAGGCGCGCAAGGGGCGGCTGATCGGGTTTCGCTGGAAGGACTGGATCGATTTCAAGTCGAGCAGGCCGTCGCTGGACATCACGCCCACGGATCAGACGATCGGGACCGGTGACGGGCTGACGCATGAGTTTCAGCTGACCAAGAGCTATGCGTCGCACGGGGTGGTTTATGTGCGCCCTGTCGCCAAGCCGGTGGAGGCGAGCGTACGGGTGGCCGTGGACGGGGTCGAGCAGGGGGCGGTGTTCGACTACACGCTGGACGCGGCGACGGGGGTGGTGAATTTCATCGCGCCGCCGGCCGCCGGCGCGGTGGTGACGGCGGGATTCGAATTCGACGTGCCGGTGCGCTTTGACACCGACCGCATCGCCATCAGCCTGACGGCGATGGAGGCGGGGGAGATCCCCTCGATCCCGGTGGTGGAGGTGCGTATCTGATGCGCAACCTGAAAACCGGCGTTGAGAACCAGTTGCTTGGCGGGGCGAGCACGTTCTGCCGCTGCTGGCTGATCGAGCGGCGCGACGGGGTGGCGCTCGGGTTCACGGACCATGATCAGCCGATCGCGTTCGAGGGTTGGGATTTCCGCCCGGAGACCGGATTCACCCGTTCCGAGCTGCAAAGTTCGCTGGGGCTGAGCGTGGACAACATGGAGGCGCTCGGGGCGCTGCGCTCGGACGCGATCACCGAGGAGGACATCGCGCGCGGGCGCTATGACGGCGCCACCATCACGCAATGGCTGGTGGACTGGCGAGAGGTCAACCGGCGCGAGAAGGTGTTTTCGGGGACGGTTGGCGAGATACGGCGCGGCGCGCAAGCGTTCCAGGTGGAGTTCACCGGATTGTCCGAGGCTCTGAACCGGCCCATGGGGCGGGTGTTCTTGCGCAAATGCGACGCGGAGGTCGGCGACGCGCGCTGCAAGGTGTCGCTGACCGGGGGGTTTCGCCAGGTCGGCGCCATCGTATCGGCGATCGATGAGCGGCGGTTCGTGGTGTCCGGGTTCGCGGACGAGGCGGCGTTTCCGGCGGACTGGTTTTCGCTTGGCAAGCTGGAATGGAGTTCCGGCGGCAATCTGGGCGAGACGGTCGCGGTTCGGCGGTTCCTGCGCCAGAGCGGCGGCGCGGTGGTGGATCTGTGGCGGGCGCCTTCGGCGCCGGTGGCGAATGGAGACGGGTTCGTTCTGAGCGCGGGTTGCGACAAGAGCGCCGAGACCTGTCAGGCGAAATTCGCCAATTTCGACAATTTCCGGGGCTTTCCGCATATGCCCGGCGAGGACTGGGCGGCCTCCTACCCAACATCGGAGGACAGCCATGACGGCGGATCGCTGTTCCAGCCCTGACGCGCAAGCGCGGGCCATCGTGACGGCGGCGCGCGGCTGGCTGGGCACGCCCTATCTGCATCAGGCGAGCCTGAGGGGATGCGGCGCCGATTGCCTGGGCCTGCTGCGCGGGGTTTGGCGCGAGGTCCTGGGGCGCGAGCCAGAATCGCCCCCGCCCTACACGCCGGATTGGTCGGAGCCGAGCCGCGACGAACGCCTGATGCGGGCGGCGGCGCGGCATCTGGCGCAAATCCCGCTGGCGGAGGCGGGGGTCGGCGACGTGCTGCTGTTTCGCATGCGTCGGCGCGCGCCCGCCAAGCATCTGGCGATATTGACGCAAGCGGGCGGCGCGCTGCGCGGCGAGCCGCGCATGATCCACGCATATAGCGGTCGCGGCGTGGTGGAATCGTCGCTGGGGCCTTCCTGGCGGCGACGCATAGCGGCGGCTTTCCGGTTTCCGAGGTAGTAGAACATGGCGACTTTGGTATTGGCGGCCGCAGGCAGCGCGCTTGGCGGCGCGGTGGGCGGTTCGTTCCTTGGAGTCGGCGCGGCGGCGCTGGGGCAGACGGTGGGGTCTGTCGTCGGCGCGGTGCTTGACCAGAAGATCCTCGGGTCCGGCGCGCAGGCGGTGGAGCGGGGCAAGGCCTCGACGCTGCGGCTGCAGGGCGCGTCCGAAGGCACGCCGACGCCGCGGCTTTATGGGCGGATGCGGGTGGCCGGGCAGGTTATCTGGTCCACGAAGTTCAAGGAGCACGTGGCCAAGAGCGGCGGCGGCGGCAAGGGCGGCGGCGGGCCCGCCGTGCGCGATTATTCCTACACCATCAGTTTCGCCATTGCGCTGTGCGAGGGGCCGGTGGAGCGCATCGGCCGGGTCTGGGCCGACGGGCAGCCGCTGCGCATGGAGGATGTGAGTTGGCGGCTGCACAAGGGCGATGAGACCCAGGGCCCGGATCCGCTGATCGAAGCGGTCGAAGGCGCGGCGCCGGCCTTTCGCGGCACGGCCTATCTGGTGTTCGAGGATCTGCCGGTCGATCGCTTCGGCAATCGCATGCCGCAGATCAATGTCGAGGTCTATCGCCAGCCGCGCCCGGATCCCGCCATCGAAACCGGCGAGGTCGATCTGCCTTTGCGCGAAATCGTCAAGGGCGTCGCCATGTCCCCGGGCACCGGCGAGTTCGTCTATGCGACCGAACCGGTGCGGGTGATCCTGGACGAGGGCGACGAACGGCTCGCCAATGTCAACACCGCCGCGGGCAAGCCCGATGCCTTGGTGTCGCTGGATCAACTGCAGACGGAACTGCCGGAATGCGGATCGGTGTCACTGGTGGTGAGCTGGTTCGGCGACGACCTGCGCGCGGCGCATTGTCAGCTGCGCCCCGGAGTCGAGACCGCGGACGCCAACACCAAGCCGGCGCAGTGGAACGTGGCGGGGCAGGATCGAGCCTCGGCCTATCTGATCGGGCGCGACGCCGAGGGGCGGCCGGTATTCGGGGGCACGCCCTCGGATCAATCGGTGATCGATTTCATCCGGGAGATGAAGGCGCGCGGCCTGAAGGTGATGTTTTACCCGTTCATCCTGATGGACATTCCCGCGGGCAACGGGCTGGCCAACCCTTGGGATCCGGCGAGCGAACAGCCGACTTTCCCCTGGCGCGGGCGCATCACCACGAATCTGGGGCCGGACGAGGCGGGCACCGCGGATCAGACCGCGTTCGCCGAGGTCGAGGCGCAGGAATTCTTCGGCTTTGCTGAGCCGGACGATTTTCATCTGAACGGCGAGAAGGTCATCTACAACGGCCCCGAGGAGTGGCGGATGCGCCGCTTCATCCTGCATTACGCCAATCTGTGCAAGGCGGCGGGCGGGGTGGACGCGTTCTGCATTGGCTCGGAAATGCGGGGGCTGACGCAGATCCGGTCGTCGCGCACCGACTATCCGGCGGTGGCGGAATTTCAGCGGCTGGCGGGCGATGTGCGTTCGGTGCTCGGGGCCGCGACGAAGATTGGCTATGCTGCGGATTGGTCGGAGTATTTCGGGCATCAGCCGTCCAATGGCGACAGGATTTTTCATCTCGATCCTCTCTGGGCCGACGACGCCATAGATTTCATCGGCATCGACTACTACATGCCGCTGACCGACTGGCGCGACGGGTTCGATCATCTGGACGCGCAGGAGACGGGGTCGATTTATGATCTCGACTTCCTGAAGTCGCGTTTCGGCGCCGGCGAGGGCTATGACTGGCATTACGCCAGCGACGCGGATCGCGACGCGCAGATCCGCACGCCGATCAGCGACGGCGCCCATGGCGAACACTGGATCTACCGGCCCAAGGACATCCTGAACTGGTGGTCGAAATCCCATCACGACCGGGTGAACGGGGTGAGGTTGAGCGCGCGCACCAAGTGGCGTCCGCAATCCAAGCCGATCTGGATCACCGAGATCGGCTGCGGCGCCGTGGACAAGGGCGCCAATCAGCCCAATGTGTTCAGCGACCCGAAATCGTCGGAGAACGCGCTGCCGTATTATTCGACCGGCGTGCGCGACGATCTGATCCAGCGGCGGATGCTGCAGGCGGCGACGGCGCGCTGGCGCTCGACCGCGCATAATCCGGTTTCGGACCGGTATGCGGGTCGGATGATCGACCTGTCCAACACCTATGTGTGGACCTGGGACGCGCGCCCCTGGCCGGATTTTCCGCAGAAGACCTCGGTCTGGTCGGATGGCGAGAACCATGCGCTGGGGCATTGGCTGGGGGGGCGGACCGCGGGGGCCTCGCTGGCCGAGATCGTTGCGGAGATCTGCGGCGAAGCCGGGGTGACGGAGGCGGACGCCTCGGGCCTGCAGGCCATTGTCGACGGGTTCGTGCAGGAACAGACGCAGTCGGCGCGCGAGGCGCTGCAGGCGCTGATGCTGGCCTATGGGTTCGACGCCTATGAGAGTGGCGGGCAGATCCGCTTCGTGATGCGCGGCGCGGCGCCGGTGCGCGAGTTGGGCGGCGACGATCTGGCGCTGGACAGCGGCGAGGACAGCCCCATCGAGCTGACCCGCGCGCCTGAGAATGACGCGCTGCGCGATGTGCGCGTCGGGTTCCTGCGCGGCGACAGCGACTATCAGGCGGGGGCCGAGGAGGTGCGATCGCCCGAGAGCGGGGCGGAGGGCGTGCAGGGCTCGGATCTGCCGATCGCGCTGACCCGCAGCGTGGCGCGCAACATCGCGGAACGCTGGGCGCTGGAAAGCGCGGTGTCGCGGGAGACGGCGAAGTTTTCGCTGCCGCCCTCGCAACTGGCGCTTGAGCCGGGCGACGTGGTGCGGCTGACCGATTTCGAGGGCGCCGAATATCGCATCGAGCGGGTGACCGACGGATTGTCGCGGGAGGTCGAGGCGACGCGCACCGACAGCGCCCTTTATGCGCTGGGGGCGCGGCCGGTGGCCGCCGATCCAGCCCCGCCCCTGGGCGACAGCGACGCGCCGACGCCGCCGGCCTTTCGGCTGCTGGACATCCCCTACGCGCGGTTCGGCGGATCGGACACGGACGCGCATGTGGGGGTCTGGTCGGCGAACTGGCCTGGCGCCGTGGCGGTGTATTCGTCCGATCGCGACGAAGGCTATGAGCGCGTGGGGCGCACGCGGCGCCCGGCGACGGTGGGGCGCCTGCTCGGACCGCTGGCGACGAGTCAGCCCTGGCGCTGGAGCCGGGGCCCGGGGGTGCGGATCAAGATGCTGTCGGGCGCATTGCAGGCGGCGGACGATCTGGCGGTTTACAACGGCGCCAATCTGGCGGCGTTGGCGACGGCGGACGGCCGCTGGGAACTGCTGCAATTTCGCGAGGCGGAACTGGTCGGAACCGACGAATACCGGATCTCGGGCTTTCTGAGGGGGCTTGGCGGGACGGAGACGCTGATCGCCGATCCGGCGCCGGCGGGCGCTATCCTGATGATGCTGGACGAGGCGCTGGTCGGGTTCGAGCCCGGCGAAGCGGCGCGCGGGCTGGAGCGGCATTATCGCATCGGGCCGGCGGGGCGCGATCTCAACGACGACAGTTTCCAGCACGCGGTCTGGACCCATGACGCGGTCGGATTGCGGCCGTTTTCGCCCGTGGGGGTCACGGCGGCGGCGGGGGCCGGGGGCGCCATCGAGGTGACCTGGACCCGCCGCGGGCGCCGCGATCTCGACAGTTGGAGCACCGCCGAGACGCCGCTTTACGAGGCGAGCGAGCGCTACCGGCTGCGGGTGCGTGATCCTGGCGGGGCGCTGGTGCGCGAAGTGACGCTGAACACGCCTGATTTCAGCTACGCCGCCGCCGCGCAGGCGGCGGATGGAATCGGGCCTGTGGTGGCCGGGGTGGTTGCGCGGTTCGACGTGGCGCAGATCTCGGAAAGTTTTGGACCTGGTTTTGAAGGAAAGGCGACGTTCAGTGGCTGATACCGCACAACTCTCGCTGCCGCTTCTTGCCGCCGCTCAGGCGCAGAAGCACGTCACAGTGAACGAGGCGTTCACGCGGCTCGACGCGCTTTACATGCTGTCCGCGAAAAGCCGGGGGGTGGCGACGCCGCCTGGCGGCGCGGTGGAAGGAGACCGTTACATCGTGCCCGCGGGCGCATCGGGCGCATGGGCCGGGCAGACCGGATTGATCGCGTTCTTCGTCAATGGCGGCTGGGATTTCGTTGCGCCGCTGGTGGGGTGGCGCGCCTGGATCGAGGACGAGGCGCTTGAGGTCGTGTTCGCCAGCGGCGTCTGGGCGGTGTTGGGCGCGGGGGCGCTGAGCGGCGTGCTCTCGGTCCTGGAGTTCGAGCATGACGTGATCGCCGGACCCGCGCATGACACGGCGGGGATGATCCCGGCGGGGGCGCTGCTGCATGGGGTGACGGCGCGCGTCAGTGTGGCGATCGCCGGCGCGACCGCCTGGTCGCTTGGGGTCTCGGGCGCGGCGACGCGGTTTGGCGCGGGATTGGGAATCGCGCTCAACGACGTTGTGCCCGGACCCTGCGGCGCGCCGCTGGCCTATCCTGCGGACACGCCTTTGAGATTGACGCCGGAAGGCGCGAATTTCACCGGCGGGCGGGTCAAGTTCGCCATTCACTACCTGACCCTCGCCGCGCCGGCGATCGTCTGATTTGTCCGGCATCGGGAGGTTTGTTCATGGCTGAGTGGTTGATGGGGCTCGATCTGGCGCTGATGGCGCTGGATCGCGCCGTGCGGGCGGCGTTTGCGCTTGTCGCGGTCGCTTCGGCGATCACCGCGATGACGCCGACGCCGCGCGACGACGAATGGCTGGGGCGGGCGTATCGGCTGGTGGAGATCCTGGCGCTGAATTTCGGCTATGCGCGACAGCGGCCGCCGAATCGACTGGGAGGGCGGTTTCGGCCCGACTAGTCGTCAGCGGGCGCAATTGATGCAGCGCTGCACGGTCGGGTCGATTTCGAGTCGGCCGGCGGCGATGGGTTCGCCGCAATGCCGGCAATAGCCGTATTCGTCTTCCTCCATCAGGGCGAGGGCGGCGTCAATGCGGCTGAGTTCGCCCATGCGGCGGCGGCGGGTTTCCTGCGCCATGGCCTGGGATTGCAGGGCGTCCATGCGGCTCAGCCGCCCCACCGCCTGCTGATCGAGTTCAACGGTGGCGCGGGCCTCGTCATTGGCGGCTTCGAGGGTCTTGATTTCGGCGATGCGCGCCAGAAGCTTGGCGCGATGCCGTGCGATCCTGATGGGGTCCATGACACAGTTTCACTTGAAATTTCCCCCAAAACAACGATCTTTCAGCGATGCCGTCACGATGGGCGGCGGATCTGAAAAAGGGGAGGCGGTCATGCCGCTCGCGCCCAGAAACCGATCGACTTGCGCCAATCTCGATCCTGTCTGGAGCAGGATCCGTGAAGAGGGCGGCGAAATGGCGGCCAAGGAGCCGCTGCTCGCCAGTCTGGTGCACGCGGTCATCCTGCACCATGATTCGCTTGAGGATGCGCTGAGCTATCGCATCGCGCAGAAACTGGCTTCGGCGGATATGCCGGAGCTGCTGCTGCGTGAAATCATCGACGAGGTGATGCACAGCGACGAGGATCTGCGCGATTCCATGCGTTCGGACATCATGGCGGTGTTCGATCGTGATCCGGCCTGCCACCGCTACATCCAGCCGCTGCTGTTCCTGAAGGGATTTCTGGCGGTGCAGGCGCATCGCGTGGCGGCGCGGCTGTGGCGCGAAGAGCGCATGGACATGGCCTATCACATCCAGATGCGCACATCGGAGGCGCTGGGCGTGGACATCCACCCGGGCGCGAGCATGGGCAAGGGCATCATGATAGACCACGCCCATTCGATCGTCATCGGCGAGACGGCGGTGGTGGGGGACAACTGCTCGATGCTGCATTCGGTGACGCTTGGCGGCACGGGCAAGGAGGATGGCGACCGGCACCCGAAGATCGGCTCGGGCGTGATGATCGGGGCCGGCGCGGCGGTGCTGGGCAATATTCGGGTCGGGTCGCGCAGCCGCATCGCGGCCGGCTCGGTGGTGCTCAAGGACGTGCCGCCCTGCAAGACCGTGGCGGGCGTGCCCGCGGAGATCGTCGGCGACGCGGGCTGCGACCATCCTTCGCTGAGCATGAATCAGCAGGTCTGAGCGGTTCAGGATTTTCGGCGGGCGCCGGGCCTTTGGGTCCGGCGCCTTTTTTTGCGTTTCCGGCCTGGTTTTCAGGCGAGCATGGTCAGCGGATCTTCGAGATTGCCTTTGATCGCATCGAGGAACCGGGCGCCGAGCGCGCCGTCGATGACCCGATGATCAACGGAGAGCGTCACGGTCATCACCGTGGCGGGAACGATGTCTTCGCCCCTGACCACGGGTTTCCTGACGCCGGCGCCGATGGCGAGGATGGAGGCGTGGGGCGGATTGATCACCGCGTCGAAACTGTCGATGCCCATCATGCCGAGATTGGAGATTGCGAAGCTGCCGCCCTGATAATCGTGGGGCGCAAGCTTGCGGGTCCTGGCCCGGGCGGCGAGGTCCTTCATTTCGGCCGACAGCGCCGAGAGGGATTTTGATTCGGCGCCGCGCAGCACCGGCGTGAACAATCCGCCCTCGATGGATACCGCGACGGCCACGTCGGAGCGGCTGAATTTCAGGATCCTGTCCCCGGCCCAGACCGCGTTGCAATCCGGGATCTGCTGGAGCGCCAGCGCGCAGGCCTTGATGATGAAATCGTTGATCGACAGCTTGACGCCGCGTTTTTCCAGCCCGCCGTTGAGCTGCGCGCGGAAGGCGAGCAGGGCGTCAAGTTCGATGTCGCGGCGCAGGTAGAAATGCGGGATGGTCTGCTTGGCCTCCACCAGCCGCGCGGCGATGATCTTGCGCATGCCGTCGAGCGGAATTTCTTCAAAGGGCGCATCGGCATAGAGCTTCCTGACTGAGTCCGGAGCCGCTGTTGGCGCAGGCGTCGCCTGCGGCGTTTCGGTGGGGGCGGGGGCCGAGGGGGCGGGCCGTGCGGCCTCCACATCGGCCTTGACGATGCGGCCATGGGGACCGCTGCCCTGCATGGCGGTGAGGTCGAGACCCTTTTCGGCGGCGATCCGGCGCGCGAGCGGCGAGGCGAACACGCGTTTGGCGTCATCGGCGCGGGGCGCAGCCGGGGCCGACGGGGCAGGGGCCGCGGGGGCGGGCGGGGCGGCGGCGGGCGCCGGTTGCGCCGGCGCAGCGGCCGGTTCGGCGTCGGACAGGGTTTCGCCCTCCTCGATCAGGATCGCGATCAGGTCGTTGACCTTCACGTTGGGCGTGCCTTCGGGCACGACGATGCGCGCAAGCACGCCCTCGTCGACGGCCTCGAACTCCATCACCGCCTTGTCGGTCTCGATCTCGCAAAGCACATCGCCCGAGGCGACGGCGTCGCCTTCCTTGACGAGCCATTTGGCGATGGCGCCTTCCTCCATGGTCGGGGACAGGGCCGGCATCAGGATGTTGATCGGCATGACGGCCTCCCCTCAGCGATAGCAGACGGATTTGCAGGCGGCGACGACCTCTGCGGCGGTCACCAGCGCCATGCGTTCGAGATTGGCGGCGTAGGGCATCGGCACATCCTTGCCGGTGCAGTTGATCACCGGCGCGTCGAGCCAGTCGAAGGCCTCGGTCATCAGCGTCGCCGAGATGTGGCTGCCGATCGAGCAGACCGGCCACCCCTCCTCCACGGTCACGCATCGATTGGTTTTTCGCACCGAGCGGATCACGGATTCCGTGTCCATGGGGCGCAATGTGCGCAGGTCGATGACCTCGGCGGAAATGCCGTCTTTTTCCAGAATTTCAGCGGCTTCCAGAGCGTGGCTCATGCCGATTCCGAAGCTGACCAGAGTGACGTCATTTCCCTCGCGCCAAATCCGGGCCTTGCCGAGCGGGATGGTGAAATCGTCAAGCTCGGGCACCTCGAAGGCGCGCCCGTAGAGGATTTCGTTTTCCAGCACCAGCACCGGATTGGGGTCGCGGATGGCTGATTTCAGCAATCCCTTGGCGTCGGCGGCGCAATAGGGCTGGATCACCTTCAAGCCCGGGATCTGCGCGTACCAGGCCGCGTAATCCTGGGAATGCTGAGCGGCAACCCGCGCGGCAGCGCCGTTGGGGCCGCGAAACACGATCGGGCAGTTCATCTGCCCGCCGGACATGTAGAGCGTCTTGGCGGCGGAATTCACAATCTGGTCAATGGCCTGCATGGCGAAGTTGAAGGTCATGAATTCCATGACCGGGCGCAAGCCGGAGAAGGCTGCGCCCACTGACAGCCCGGCGATGCCATGTTCGGTGATCGGCGTGTCGATCACCCGGCGTTCGCCGAATTCATCCAGCATCCCCTGCGAAACCTTGTAGGCGCCCTGATACTGCGCGACCTCCTCGCCGATCAGGAACACGTCGTCGTCGCGACGCATTTCCTCGATCATGGCATCGCGCAGGGCCTCGCGCACGGTTTGTTTCCTGGTGCGGGTTCCGGCGGGCCAGTCGGGTTCGGGGGCGGCCGCTGCGGGCGCGGTGGCGGCGGGGGCCGCGGGCGCGGTGGCGACGACCGGCGTCGGCGACGCGGCGCCGGGGGTCGCGTCGGGGCTTTCGCCCTCTTCCAGCAGCACGGCGATCGGGGCATTGACCTTCACGCCCTCGGCGCCGGAGGGGACCAGAATGCGCCCCATGACGCCTTCGTCCACGGCTTCGAATTCCATGATCGCCTTGTCGGTCTCGATTTCGGCGATGACATCGCCCGGGGCGACGCGGTCGCCTTCCTTGACCAGCCACTTGGCGAGCGTGCCTTCCTCCATGGTCGGCGAAAGGGCGGGCATCAGGATGTTGGTGGCCATGGGTCCCTCCCTCAGGCGTATACGTCGGTCCAGAGCGCGGCGGCGTCCGGCTCGGGGCTTTCCTGCGCGAAGCTCGCGGCGTTGTTGACGACGACGCGAATCTCCTTGTCCACCGCTTTCAGGTCGTCCTCCGAGGCCATCTTGCCCAGCACCAGCATCTCGCGCACGTGCTCGATGGGATCGCGGGTCTCGCGCACTTTCTGCACCTCGTCGCGGGTGCGGTACTTGGCCGGGTCGGACATGGAATGGCCGCGATAGCGGTAGGTGTTCATCTCGAGGATATACGGCCCCTTGCCGGCGCGGCAGTGATCGGAGGCCTTCCCGGCCGCCGCCTTCACAGCCAGCACATCCATGCCGTCGACCCTTTCGCCGGGAATGTCGAACGCCGCGCCGCGCGTATACAGCGCCGGAGTCGATGAGGCGCGTTTCAGGCTGGTGCCCATGGCGTACTGGTTGTTTTCGATGATGAAGACGCAAGGCAGCTTCCACAGGCTGGCCATGTTCATGGTTTCGTAGACCTGGCCCTGATTGGCGGCGCCGTCGCCGTAATAGACGAAGCTGACATTGTCATTGCCGCGATACTTGTTGGCGAAGGCCAGCCCGGCGCCGATGGGCACCTGCGCCGCCACGATGCCGTTGCCGCCGAAGAAATTCCTCTCGCGCGAGAACATGTGCATGGAGCCGCCCTTGCCCCGGGAATAGCCGCCTTCGCGCCCGGTGAGTTCGGCCATGACCCCGTTCGGATCCATGCCGCAGGCGAGCATGTGGCCGTGGTCGCGATAGGAGGTGATGCGCTGGTCGCCGTCGCGGGTGATGGCCTCGACCCCGGTGACGATGGCCTCCTGCCCGATATAGAGATGGCAGAACCCGCCGATCAGCCCCATGCCGTAGAGCTGCCCGGCCTTTTCCTCGAAGCGGCGGATCAGCAGCATTTCGCGGTAGAATCGCGTCAGCTCCTCTTTCGAAACATTGGGCTTCTTGCGCCGCGTGCTCGCCATGGGTGGCCTCCCGTCGCCGGATCATGTCTGATGTAGTTGAGTGTTCAACCACATCAGTCTAGACTGATCTTCGCGGAAAATCACCTGCCAATGCGCGGCGCGGGCGGCGCCGGGCGATCACGGCGTTGCGAGGCGGGTCAGCGGATGACGATCTCGTCGTCGCGCAGATAGCCGAGCACCGCGCGGGCGCGTTCGTCCAGCAGGTCGAGATCAAGATGGCTTTCGGAGAGCCTGCGGGTGAGGTTCTCCATGCGCTCGCGATCGGTGCGCAGCGACGCGAGGTCGCCGGTGAGCATGATTTCCTGCTGTTGCAGGCGCACGTATTCCACCAGCCCGGTGTCGCCCTGCACCGCCGCGTAGCCGAAATAGCTGGTGGCGCCGATGATCCCGAAGGAAAACAGCGCCGTGCCGATGGCGCGGGTCGAAAAGATGTTGTCGCTCATGCCGCTCGTCGCCTCTGCTGCGTTTGGTTCGCTTTGTTTGGGCGTTGGCGCAAGATTCGCATGACATTTTGAAAATGCAAAGAAAAACCGAGGCGCGCGCCGGGGCGGGGGCGTCGAACTCCGCCGCTGTTGCCGGAAAGGCGCGCCTGAACGCGAACCGCCGCCCCGTCAGGGCGGCGGTTTCTTGCGTTCGGGCCTCTGGCCGCCCGGGTCAGCCCCGGATGAAGGCGGCGCCGGCATAGGCGGCGGATTCGCCCAGTTCCTCCTCGATGCGCAGCAGCTGGTTGTATTTGGCCAGCCGGTCCGAGCGCGCCAGCGACCCGGTCTTGATCTGCCCGCAATTCAGCGCCACGGCGAGATCGGCGATGGTGGAATCCTCGGTCTCGCCGGATCGGTGCGACATCACCGAGGTGAAGGCCGCGCGATGGGCCATGTCCACCGCCTCGATGGTCTCGGACAGGGTGCCGATCTGGTTGACCTTGACCAGGATCGAATTGGCGCTGCGCTCGTCGATGCCGCGCGCCAGCCGCCGGGTGTTGGTGACGAACAGATCGTCGCCCACCAGCTGGCAGCTGTCGCCGATCAGGGCGGTGAGCGCCTGCCAGCCGGCCCAGTCGTCTTCGGCCATGCCGTCCTCGATGGAGACGATCGGGTAATCGGCGGCGAGCGCGGCGAGATAGGCGGCCATTTCCCCCGAATCCAGTTTCCTGCCTTCGCCGGACAGGGTGTAGACGCCGTCGTCGAAAAATTCGGTTGCGGCGGCGTCGAGCGCCAGATGCACGTCCTCGCCGGGTTTGTAGCCGGCTTTTTCAACCGATTTCATGATGAAATCCAGCGCATCGCGGGTGGAGCCGATATTCGGCGCGAATCCGCCCTCGTCGCCCACCGAGGTGTTGTGCCCGGCGGCGGCCAGTTCCTTTTTCAGCGTGTGGAATATCTCGGACCCCATGCGCAGCGCCTCGCGGAACGTCGGCGCCGATGTGGGCATGATCATGAATTCCTGCACGTCGATGGGATTGTCGGCGTGCTCGCCGCCATTGATGATGTTCATCATCGGCGTCGGCAGGATGCGCGCCGAGGTCCCCCCCACATAGCGATACAGCGGCAGCGACACGCTTTCGGCGGCGGCGCGGGCCACGGCGAGGGACACGCCGAGGATGGCGTTGGCCCCGAGGCGGGCCTTGTTTGGCGTGCCGTCCAGTTCGATCATGGCGTTGTCGATGGACAGCTGTTCGGTGGCGTCGACCCCGGCGAGGATCTCGAAGATCTCGCCATTGACCGCGTCCACGGCCCCCTGCACGCCCTTGCCCAGATAGCGCGCGCCGCCGTCGCGCAGCTCCACCGCCTCATGGGCCCCGGTGGAGGCGCCCGAGGGCACGGCGGCGCGGCCCTGCGCGCCGTCCTCGAGGATCACGTCCACCTCGACGGTGGGATTGCCGCGGCTGTCGAGGATCTCGCGGCCGGCGATGTCGATGATGGCGCTCATTGGGGGTCTCCGGGTGTTTGGGTCGGCGGAAAGGCGGGGGCGTTTGGCGGGGCTCAGTCGTCGGATTCCTTCAGCGGCGCGCCGTAGAGTTCAAGCTTGTGGCCGCGCAATTCGAAACCGAGCCGGCGGGCGATGCGTTCCTGCAATGCCTCGATCTCGGGATCGACGAATTCGATCACGGCGCCGGTGGTGATGTCGATGAGGTGGTCGTGATGTTCGCGCTCCGCGTCCTCGTAGCGGGCGCGCCCGTCGCCGAATTCCAGCTTGTCGAGTATGCCGGATTCCTCGAACAGCTTCACCGTGCGATACACCGTGGCCAGCGAGATGTTGGCGTCGATTTCGGCGGCGCGGCGGTAGAGCTCCTCGACATCCGGATGGCCGTCGGCGGCTTGCAGCGCCTGCGCCACGACGCGGCGCTGGCCGGTCATGCGCAGCCCCCGGGATTCGCAGCGTTCGACGATGGTTTCGCGGGACATGAGATCTCCGTCGCGCAAGTTCGCTCTGGCGCGGGTCTTAGCGCAAAGGGGCGGCGGGATAAAGGGCGCGACGCGTCCGCGGCGCAGGCATTGGCGTCCGGCGCGAAGCGGGCTAGGCTCCTGCGCGACACTCGGAAAAGATATCTCAGGGAAGGAAAAGCGCATGAGCGGAATGGATGACGTGCTGAACGGCGCGATCGCGGCGGGCAGGGTTCCGGGGCTGGTGGCCATGGCCGCCAACCGGGACGGGGTGATCTATGAAAACGCCGTCGGCGTGATGGGCGTCGACAACGACAGGCCCATGGAAATCAACTCCATGCACCGGATTTTCTCCATGACCAAGGCCATCGGCACGGCGGCGGCGGTGAAGCTGATCGAGGACGGGGCGCTGGATCTGGACGCCCCGGTGGCCTCGATTCTGCCGGCCTTCGCCGAGCTTCAGGTGCTGGAGGGATTCGACGGCGACACGCCGATCCTGCGCGCGCCCGCAAGCCAGGCCACCATCCGCCAGCTCGCCACCCACACCTCCGGGCTGGAATACGAATTCTGGAGCGCCAACACCGCGAAATACCTCGAAGTCACCGGGCATCCGACCATCCTGTCCGGGTTGAAGCAGTCGCTGGCCTATCCCATGAGCTTCGACCCCGGGACCGGTTGGGGCTACGGGATCTCCATCGACTGGCTCGGGCAGGTGGTGGAGGCGGTGTCGGGCAAGCGCATCGACGAATTCTGCCGGGATTTCCTGTTCGGGCCGCTGGGCATGGGCGACACGGTGTTCGAATGCACCGGCGCGCGGCGCGAAAGGCTGGTCTCCGCCCACGCCCATGACGAGACCGGCGCGCTGGTCGCCACCGAACTGGAAGCCCCCTCCGAACCGGAATTCTACGGCATGGGCCACGCGCTGTTCTCCACCGCCCCCGATTACATGCGCTTCCTGCGCATGCTGCTGCGCGGCGGCGAGCTTGACGGCGCGCGCATCTTCAAGCCCGAAACGGTGGAGATGATCTGCCAAAACCATATCGGCGAACTGGAGATGGGGGTGATGACCTCGGTGGCCCCGCCGCTGACCGCCGACGTGGATTTCTTTCCCGGCGTGGTGAAGAAATGGGGCCTCGGCTTCATGTTCAACGAGACCGACATCCCCGGGATGCGCGCCGCCGGGTCGCAAAGCTGGGCCGGGGTGCTCAACACCCATATGTGGTGGGATCGCAAGACCGGCGTCGCGGGCTGCATCTTCATGCAGCATCTGCCTTTCGCCGATGAAACCGCGATCGGACTCTACGGCGATTTCGAACGCGCGGTCTACGCCTCGCTCTGACCCGGGGCAGGCGGTCTTTCGGGGCGCATGGCGCGCCCCGACGGACCGCCGCGCCATGCGCCCCCGCGTCCCGGACCTGATCCGGGACCGCCTGGCAACGGCCAAGGCGGTCCCGGATCAAGCCCGAGGCGGCCCGTCACGCGCGAGCGGGGGAGGGGGGCGACGGGCGCGCCCGGGCCGGGGGCTCACTCGTCGAAATCGACGATCTGCACGAGCTTCAGCGCCTCGGGGCGGTTGGCGGCGATGTCGGTCAGCGCGATGTCGTCGCGCTTGAAATCGCCCCAGCTTTCCACCAGCGCCGACGCCTTGACGCCGGGCTTCACCGGGTATTCGGCATTCACCTCGGCATACATCATCTGGCCCTCGTCCGAGGACAGGAATTCCATCAGCTTGAGCGCGCTGTCCGGGTGCGGGGCCGACCTGGTCATCGCCACGCCGGAGATGTTCATATGCGCGCCGCCGTTCTCGAACACCGGGAACACGATGCGCACGCTGTCGGCCCACTGCTTCTGATCGGGCTTTTGCAGCATCTTGGCCATGTAATAGGTGTTGCCGATGGCGATGTCGCATTCCCCGGCCCACACCGCCTTCACCTGCGAGCGGTCGTTGCCCTGGGGCTTGCGCCCGAGATTGGCTTTCAAACCCTTCAGCCAGTGCAGCGTGTAGGCCTTGTCGTGATGCGCGATCATCGCCGCGAACAGCGCCAGATTGTAGGCATGCGCGCCGGATCGCATGCAGATGCGGCCTTTCCATTTCGGATCGGCCAGATCTTCGTAAGTGGTTATCTCGCCCGGTTTCACCCGGTCGCGCGCGGCGTAGACGATGCGTGCGCGCGCCGTCAGGCCATACCAGTGATCATCCGGGTCGCGAAACGCGGCGGGTATGTTGGCGTCGAGGATCTGCGATGCGACGGCCCGGGTCACGCCAGCGTCCACGACCCCCTTCAGGCGGCCGATATCCACGGTGAAAATCAGGTCCGCGGGCGACCGGCGCCCCTCGGCGGTCAGACGCTCAACCAGCCCCTTTTTCAGGAATACGGTGTTGACCTCGATGCCGGTCTCTTCGGTGAACCGGTCGAACATGGGCTGGATCAGCTCCGGCTGGCGATAGGAATAGACGTTCACTTCCTGCGCAACGGCCGGGGCGGCTGCGGCGGCGACGATCATCGCGCCGATCAGGGTCTTGGGGTGCATGGCGACTCTCCGTGGTTGGGCACGCGGCCAGATAAACCCGATTAAAAGAGTCAGGTCAATGCCTGAGTGAAAGCATTGGTTATTTGCCGCGCCCCGCCGCAGACCCGCCGGCCGGCGCGGATCTCGCCGCCTTCTCCACCGCCTTGGCCCTGTCCCAATGGGCGTCCATTTCGGCCAGGGTCGCGTCCTGCGGGCGCCTGCCCTCGGCCTCCAGCGCCTGTTCCACGGCGCGAAAGCGGCGCTCGAACTTGGCGTTGACCCGGCGCAGGGCGGATTCGGGATCGATCTTCAGACGCCGCCCCAGATTGGCCATCACGAACAGCAGGTCGCCGTATTCCTCCTCGATCTCGGCGGCGCCGAGGCTCTCGCGCGCCTCGACCAGTTCCTCCGCCTCCTCGCGCAGCTTGTCGAGCACATCCATGGTGTCCGGCCAGTCGAACCCGACCCGCGCGGCGCGGGCCTGCAACTTCACCGCGCGGGTCATGCCCGGCAGCCCGACGGCGACCCCGTCAAGGGCGCTCCTGCGCTCGATCCCCGCGGCCTCGCGCTCGGCCGCCTTGATCGTCTCCCAATCCACGGCCTGCTGCGCGGCGCTCTTGTCGCGGCTTTCGGCGCCAAACACATGCGGGTGGCGATTCAGCATCTTTTCGCTGATCGCGTCGATCACGTCCCGAAGCGCGAACGCCCCTTTCTCCTCGGCCATCTGCGCGTGAAACACCACCTGCAGCAGCAGATCGCCAAGTTCGCCGGGCAGGTCCTGCATGGCGTCGCGCGCGATGGCGTCGGCGACCTCGTAGGCCTCCTCGATGGTGTAGGGGGCGATGGTCGAAAAATCCTGTTCCAGATCCCAGGGGCAGCCATGGCCGGGCTCGCGCAGCCGGCGCATGATCTCGGCCAGCCGCGCCAGCCCCGCCGCGCGGTCGCGGATCAGCGCGTCGGAGGCGTCCCGGGGCAGGGGGCGATAGGGCGGGATCTGGGGCATCGGGACCTCCTGAGCAACGGCTGCGCGCAGTATGGAGCCCGCGCCGCGCGATGCAACGGGCGGTTTCGCCGACCGGCGTTTCGCGCTACAGGCTCTGCCAACGCAAGGAGCCCCCATGCCCGATACAGACGCCAGCCCCGACCCGCGCGCCGTCATCCGCCTGCGCCCCAAGGCCGGGCGGCGGTTCCGCGCCGGCGCGCCCTGGATCTATGCGGATGAACTGGTGATGGACCGGCGCACCCGAAAGCTCGCGCCCGGCGCGGTGGTCGAATTGCAGGACGAGACCCGCCGCCCGCTGGGCGCCGCGGCGTTCAACGGCGCCAGCGTCATCGCGGCGCGGCTGCTCGACGCCGATCCGGGCGCGCGGATCGACGCGACCTGGTTCGCCGCGCGCCTGACCCGGGCCCTGGCCCTGCGCCGGAAACTGTTCGACGCGCCGTATTTCCGGCTGATCCACGCCGAGGCCGACGGCCTGCCCGGGGTGGTCATCGACCGCTTCGGCGACGCGGCGGTGATCCAGCCCAACGCCGCCTGGGCCGATCTGCGCATCGAGCTTCTGGCCCAGGCCCTGCGCGACGTGACCGGGATTTCCACGGTGTTCATGAACGGCGCCTCGCGCGCCCGCGCGCCCGAAGGCCTGCCCGAGACCGCCCGCCTGCTGAGCGGCGCGCTGGACGGGCCGCTGCCCGTGCCCATGAACGGCGCCGTCTACATGGCGGATCTGCTGGGCGGCCAGAAGACCGGGCTGTTCTATGACCAGCGCCCCAACCACGCCTTTGTCGCCGGGCTGGCGCAAGGCGCAAGGGTGCTCGACGTCTTCAGCCATGTGGGCGGTTTCGGCCTGGCTGCGCTGGCGGCGGGCGCGGCGTCGGCGCTGGCGGTGGACGGCTCCGCCCCGGCGCTGGCGCTGGCCGAGGAGGGCGCGCGGCGCATGGGCGTCGCAGACCGGTTTTCCACGCGGCGCGGCGACGCCTTCGACGCGTTGCGCGACCTGGGCGAGGCGAACGAAAAATTCGATGTGGCGATCTGCGATCCGCCGGCCTTCGCCCCCTCGCGCCCGGCCCTGCAGGCGGGGCTGCGGGCGTATCGCAAGACCGCGCGCCTGGCGGCGGGGCTGGTGGCGCCGGGCGGCTTCCTGTGCCTGTGCTCGTGTTCCCACGCCGCCGACCTGGCAAGCTTTCGCCGCGCCTGCGTCGAGGGCATTCGCGGCGCCGGGCGCGTCGGGTCGCTGATTCATGCCGGGCGCGCCGGGCCGGACCATCCCGAACACACCGGCCTGCCGGAGACCAGCTACCTGAAATCGCTGGTCTTCGCGCTGCAATGACCGGCCCCGCGCCGCGCCGCGTGTTCCTCGACGCCTGCGTGCTCTACCCGCCGCTGGTGCGCTGCCTGCTGCTGGAGACCGCCGCGCAGGGGCTGATCGCGCCGTTCTGGTCGCCGCGGGTGCTGGAGGAATGGGCCCGCGCCGCCGCCCGCAACCATGATGCGGCGGCGATGCGCGCGGCGCGCGCGGAGGCGGCCTCGATGGACCTGCGCTGGCCCGGCGCGACCATCGCCCCCGACGATCCGCCCCTGGCGCTGAGCCTGCCCGACCCCGATGACGAACACGTGCTGGGCGCGGCGCTGGCCGCCGGGGCCGATCTGCTGGCGACATTCAACCTGCGCGATTTTCCCAATCGCAAGCTGCGCGGGCTGGGCGTGACGGCGCTGCACCCGGACGCGTTGCTTTGGGAATTCGCGGGCGGGGCCCCCGGCCATGTCGGCGCGGCGATCCGCAAGACGCTCCTGCGCTTTCCCGAGGCGACGCGGCGCGAATCCCCAGCGCGGATGCTGAAACGCGCCGGCCTGCCCCGGCTGGCGAAACTGCTGCGCAACGACGCCGATCTGGCGCGCATGGCGGCCGCCGGCGCGGGCGCGATCCGGCGCTGACGCGTCCCGGCGCCGATCCGGGACCGCGCCTCACCTGACCCTTGACCCGGCCGGGGGCGCCGGCGCGCCCTTGTCCCAGCTGTCATGCAGGGCCTCGATGGCGCGGATGCGGCGTTTTGCGGGCGGGTGGCTCATCAGCCAGGCATAGCCGCCGCGCGGCTGCCCCGCCGCCTTGTCGAGTTTGCGGAACATGCCGATCTGCGCCCCCCGCGCCAGACCCGCGCGACGCATCAGCGCCGCCGCGAAAGCGTCGGCCTCGAATTCGTCCTGGCGCGACAGGCGCGCCGCCAACAGCCCGGTCAGCGCCCCGGCGACCCAGGGGCCGATGAAGGGGATGAAGCGCCCGATCACCATGGCCAGCACCACCCGCGCGGCGTTCTGCCCGGTCCAGTCGATCATGCGGCGGCGCGAATGCCCCAGCGCCACATGGCCCAGTTCATGGGCGATGATCGACCCCACCTCGTCGGCGTCGATGCGCCCGCGGCGATACTGGTCCATCACCCCGGCGGTGATGAAGATCCGCCCGTCCGGCGCCGCCAGCCCGTTGAAGGCGGGGATGTCGTAGACATGGGCGCGCAGATGCGGGATCGCCACGGCGCGGCCCAGCCGGCGCACCACCGCCTCCAGCGTCGGATCGTCGAGCGGGCTGGACCTGTCGTTCAGTTCCTGCCGCAGGCGCAAGGCGGAAAACCGCCACATGGCCAGCCCGTAGGCGATCATCGCGATGAGGGGCAGAAATCTCAGCATGATTCCAATATAGGGACGGCGGGGGCCTGCGTCAGCCCTCGCGCGTCACGGCGTCACCTGCTGAGCTCCTTCATCGCCGCTTCCAGCCCCTTCAGGGTCATCGGGAACATGCGATCCATGAAGATCTCGCGGATCATGCCCACGGAATGGGTGTGATCCCAGCGATCCTGCGGCGTCGGGTTGATCCAGACATTGGCCGGCCATTGGTCGATGGCGCGGGTCAGCCAGGTCTGGCCCGGCTCCTCGTTCCAGTGTTCGTTGGCGCCGCCGGGATAGGCGATCTCGTAGGGCGACATGGAAGCGTCGCCGATGAACACGCAGCGATAGTCGCGCCCATAGGTGTTGAGCACGTCCCAGGTCGGTATCTGTTCCGACCAGCGGCGGCGGTTGTCGCGCCACACGCCCTCGTAAAGGCAGTTGTGAAAATAGTAATGCTCCAGATGCTTGAACTCGGCGCGCACCGCCGAGAACATCTCCTCCATCACCTTGATGTGGTCGTCCATCGAGCCGCCGACATCGAGAAACAGCAGCAGCTTCACCGCGTTGCGCCGCTCCGGGCGGGTTTTCACGTCGAGCCAGCCATGCTCGGCCGTGGCGCGGATGGTGCCGTCGAGGTCGAGTTCCTCGTCGGCGCCGTCGCGGGCCCAGCGGCGCAGGCGCTTCAGCGCCATCTTGATGTTGCGGGTGCCCAGTTCCACCGAATCGTCGAGATTGCGGAACTCGCGCTTGTCCCAGACCTTCGCCGCGCGGCGATGCCGGCTTTCGTGCTGGCCGATGCGCACGCCTTCGGGGTTGTAGCCATAGGCGCCGAAGGGCGAGGTCCCGGCGGTGCCGATCCATTTGCCGCCGCCCTGGTGGCGGTCCTGCTGTTCCTTCAGGCGTTCGCGCAGGGTGTCCATGAGCTTTTCGAAACCGCCAAGCGCCTCGATTTCCGCCCTTTCCTCCGGGGTGAGATGCTTTTCGGCGAGCTTTCTCAACCAGTCCTCGGGGATCGGCGTTTCCTGAACCCCGTCGCCGCCGGCGACCGATTCAAGCCCCTTGAACGCCTGCGAGAACACCCGGTCGAACTTGTCGATGTTGCGTTCGTCCTTCACCAGCGCGGACCGCGCGAGGTAGTAGAACGCCTCCACGTCATACATGACGACCTGCTTTTGCATCGCCTCCAGCAGCGTCAGGTATTCGCGCAGCGACACCGGCACCTTGGCCTCGCGCAGGGACAGGAAAAATCGCGTGAACATGGGGTCAGCCTCGCCGCTCGATCAGAAGATCCCCTGCCAGTCGCCCAGTGTGGCGATGATGTAGATGACCAGCACCGGGGCCAGCCCGTGAATCACCCCGTAGCGCAGGCGGTCGGCGGTTCCGCCCCCTGCGCGCACGGCGCGCCGCCAGCCGATGACGAAGAAGATGATGAAGACGGCGATCAGGATCATGGGGCCTCAGCGTGCGTATTTGATGAAGGGGGTGCGGGTGGCGACGCGATCATACAGCATGCGTCCCTTGTAATTGAATTCCTGGGTCAGCCAATAGACCATCGGCCGCCCGGCCGCGTCCGCCGCGGCGTAGACCGCCTCGATCAGCGCCCGCCCGACGCCGGTCCCGCGCACCGCCGGATCGGCGTAGAGATCCTGCAGATAGGTCACGTCGTCGAGCCGCCAGCAATGGCGGTGGAAGATGTAATGCACGAGCCCGACCGGCGCGGCGTCGCGCGTGGCGATCAACCCGTGCATGTCCGCGTCGCCGCCGGGCAGCAGGCGGGCGAATGCGGCGGCGCGGACCGCCTCCGGGACGGAGGAATCGTAGTAGTCCAGATACCCGGTCCAGAGCCGGCGCCACGCGGGTTCGTCCGCGGGCGCGAGCGGGCGGATGGTCACGGGCGGGCTGTCGGTCATGGGGTGTCCTTCGCCGATGCGCCGGAAGGCGCCGGGCCGCGCGATGCGCCCTTGATGTCGCGGCCGCCCCGGGTCAGGGTCGATCGCGGGCGCGACCATTGACAGATACGTCATTGGCGCACATATTGAAACACAGGCGGCGCGCGTGAAGATCGCAGTGAAGATGACCGGCGAATTCGAGCGCGACATCGCCCACTACCATGTGCGCAAGGACAGCGTCGAGCGAATTTCGGCGCATCTGCGCGACGACCCCTCGCGCGGGCGCGCCGACGCGCAGGCGTCGGACATTCGCCATTGGGAGGTCGGCGGACGCCGGGTCAGCTACCTGTTCGCGGTGCTGTCGGCGGAGGAGGCGCTGGTGATCCTGCTGCGGGTCCGTCCGGTCGAGGAGCCGCCGGCGGGGCTGCGGCGCAAGGCCCTTGATGCGATCGACGCGATCAATCGAATCAAGGGGGTGTTCAGCGGTTGGCCCAGGGGGAGTGACTGAGATGACAGACATGCGCATGCGCGTTGATCCCGATATCGGACTGGAACGCGCGCTGGACCAGGCGGCGGGGATGGTCGCCGACCGGCTGCTCGGGGCGACGCTTGATCCCGACGCGGCGCTGGACGTGGCCCGGATCCGGCACGCCACGGGGTTGACCCAGAAGGCGTTCTCGCAGCGCTACGCCATATCGCTCGGCACATTGCGCAACTGGGAACAGGGGCGGCGCGCCCCCGACGGGCCGGCGCGGGCGTTGCTGCGGGTGATCGCCGCGACCCATGGCGGCGCGGGCGAGGCCTCTCTGGCGCCGGAGGTGCGCGACCCGGCGACCGGGCGGATGAAAAAGCTGATCGGCGTGCTGTCGCCGATTCTGGGCGCCGCCAAGGCGAAGCTGGTGGAGCGCCAGGTGATGGAGGCCTTCGCCGCCGATCGGGTCTCGACCGACTAGACGCGCCCGGCGCGCTTGCTTTCGTCGCGAAGAGCGACGGCGACTTCAGCCATCCGCCCGGATGCCGATCCCGCCCCGCTCCAACACCCGCTCCAACACCCGCTTCAACACCCGCCCCAACGCATGACGCCCGACGCCGTTTCGCCCCCAAGATGAAAAATATTCAGGGGCGGGGACGGCGGGCCATGAAGGCCAGGCGTTCGAACAGGTGCACGTCCTGTTCGTTTTTCAGCAGCGCGCCGTGCAGGCGGGGCAGGGCGTCCCTGGCGTCGCGCTGCAGGTCCGCGGCGTCGAGATCGTCGGCCATCAGCAGCTTCAGCCAGTCCAGCGCCTCGGAGGTCGAGGGGCGTTTCTTCAGGCCCGGGGTCTCGCGCAATTCATAGAACTGGGTCAGGGCGGCGCGCAGCAGCGTCGGCTTGATGTCGGGGAAATGCACATGGACGATGCGGTCCATGGTCTCGGCGTCGGGAAAGGCGATGTAGTGAAAGAAGCAGCGGCGCAGGAAGGCGTCGGGCAGCTCCTTTTCGTTGTTGGAGGTGATGATGACGATGGGGCGGCGGCGGGCGCGGATGGTTTCCCCGGTCTCGTAGACATGGAATTCCATGCGGTCGAGCTCCTGCAGCAGATCGTTGGGAAACTCGATGTCGGCCTTGTCGATCTCGTCGATCAGCAGCACCAGGCGTTCCTCGGATTCGAAGGCCTCCCACATCTTGCCCTTGCGGATGTAGTTGGAGATGTCGCGCACCCGCTCATCGCCGAGCTGACTGTCGCGCAGGCGGCTGACGGCGTCGTATTCATACAGGCCCTGCTGGGCGCGGGTGGTGGATTTGACGTTCCATTCCAGGATGCGCAGTCCCAGCGCCGCGGCGACCTGACGCGCCAGCTCGGTCTTGCCGGTGCCCGGCTCGCCCTTGACCAGCAGCGGACGTTCCAGCGTGATCGCGGCGTTCACCGCGATGGTCAGATCCTGCGTCGCGATATAGTCGGAAGTGCCTTTGAATTGCATGTAATCCTGCCTGATGCTGTCGATTCCGCGCCACCCTGCCGCGCGCGCGCGATCGGCGCAACCGGATTGCGCGCGCGCCTGAGGCGCGCAATTCAGCGCGACTTGACGATTCGTTGAACGGCGCAACCTTGGAACGGCGGCGCCAAGCTGTGGAATCGCGCCAAAAAAACAAACCTTTCTCGTGACTCGCTGAGAACCCGGATGTAAGAGATGCCCGGCATCGCGACAAGCGTCAGGCCATGGGAGGGCTCCGGGGCGATGGCCCCGGAATGGCGCGCGCGGATGGGTGTGAACCAATCTTCGAGGTGTAGGGAGATGAAGTCCGAAGTCGTTCTGGAGGCCGACTATGCGCCGGCCGAAAACGAACCTTTCATGAATGAGCGTCAGAAGGAATATTTCCGACGCAAGCTGCACGACTGGCGCGAAAGCATCCTCGACGAAAGCCGGGGCACGCTTGAAGGACTGCAGGAAAGCGCCAACTCGATCCCCGATCTTGCGGATCGCGCCTCGGCGGAGACGGACCGGGCGCTGGAACTGCGCACCCGCGATCGTCAGCGCAAGCTGATCTCCAAGATCGATTCGGCCCTGCGCCGAATCGAGGACGGCACATACGGCTACTGCGAATCCACCGGCGATCCGATCAGTCTGAAGCGGCTTGACGCCCGCCCGATCGCCACCCTGAGCCTCGCGGCGCAGGAAAAGCACGAGCGGCGCGAAAAAGTCTATCGCGACGACTGACCGCCGCCCAGGCTTTCGCCTGGCCGGGGCGCGCGGCGCGTGAGCCGACAGCCGAGCCCGGGCGGCCGCGCGCCTGATCCGTCGCCGGCGCGCCGGGCCGGGTTCGGGCCGAGGTGGATTCGGCGGAGCATTCCCGCAATGTCGGGAAACCGCCCGGGGCGGCCCCGGGCTTGACCCGGGACCGCCTGGGCGCAAACGGCGCCTGACTGAAGTTTTCAGCCGCCGGTCATGGCCTCGGGCGCGGTCTTCTCGCGCCGCACCAGCAGCCGGTTCAACGCATGCACATAGGCGCGGGTCGAGGCCAGGATGGTGTCGGTGTCCGCCGATTGGCCGGTGACGATCTTGCCGTCCTCCTCCATGCGCACCGACACCGTGGCCTGCGCGTCGGTGCCCTCGGTCACCGCATGCACCTGATAGAGCTGCAGCCGCGCGTGATGGGGGACCAGCGCCTGCACGGCGTTGAAACAGGCGTCCACGGGGCCGTCGCCGGTGGCGGTGGAGGTCTGCTCCGCGCCGTCGATCTCCAGCGTCAGCACCACCGAGGGTTTCTGGGTGCCGCAGGTGACGTTCAGCGTCCTGACCCTGATCCGGTCCGACCCGGCGTTGGAATTCGCTTCGGTCATCAGCGCCAGCAGGTCGTCGTCATAGACCTCCTTCTTGCTGTCGGCCAGCGCCTTGAAGCGCACGAAGGCGTCCTTCAGCTGGTTGTCGCCGAGATCGAACCCCAGTTCGCTGAGCTTGGCGCGCAGGGCGTTGCGCCCGGAATGCTTGCCCATCACCAGATTGGATTCGTTCAGGCCCACATCCTCGGGGCGCATGATCTCGTAGGTGCCGGCGTGCTTCAGCATGCCGTCCTGATGGATGCCGGCTTCATGCGCGAAGGCGTTCTTGCCGACGACGGCCTTGTTGTACTGGACCGGAAATCCGGTGACCTGACTGACCATGCGGCTGGCCTTCATGATCGTTGTGGCGTCGATTCGGGTGGTCCAGGGCAGCACGTCGTTGCGCACCCGCATGGCCATCACCACTTCCTCCAGCGCGGCGTTGCCGGCGCGTTCGCCCAGCCCGTTGACGGTGCATTCCACCTGCCGCGCGCCGGCGCCGACCGCGGCCAGCGAATTGGCCACCGCCATGCCCAGATCGTTGTGGCAATGGGTCGAGATCACCACGTCCTCGATCCCCGGCACCCGGTCGCGCAGCATGCGGATGATGGCGGCGCTTTCGCCGGGCACGGTGTAGCCCACGGTGTCGGGGATGTTGATGGTTCCGGCCCCGGCCTTGATCGCGGTTTCCACCGCGCGGCACAGGAAATCATGCTCGGTGCGGGTGCCGTCCTCGGGGCTCCACTGCACGTCGCCGCAGACCGAGCGGGCGTGGGACACGCTGGCCTCGATCGCCTCCAGCACCTGTTCGGGGGTCATCTGCAGCTTGTATTTCATGTGCAGCGGCGAGGTGGACAGGAACGTGTGGATGCGCGGGCGGCGCGCGCCTTGCAGCGCCTCCCAGGCGCGGTCGATGTCCTTGAGACCGGCGCGCGCCAGCCCGCAGACCGAGGCGTTCCGCACGATCGCCGAAATCTCGCGCACGGATTCGAAATCGCCGATCGAGGCGATGGGGAACCCGGCCTCGATGATGTCCACCTGCATCTCGTCGAGCAGGGCGGCGATCTCGATCTTTTCGTTCAGGGTCATGGTGGCGCCGGGGGATTGCTCGCCGTCGCGCAGGGTGGTGTCGAAGATCAGCACGCGGTCCTTGTCCGCAGCCGCATCATTCGCCGCATCGCTCTGTTCAGTCATGGGAAGTGTCCTTGATGTCCGACATCGAGATCGCCCGCGTCCCGCTGGGCCTTGATGTCTTGCAAATGTCCGGGGGTCTTGCGGCGCGTCGATCACTCCCCCGAGCGCGCGCGCCGTCGTCCCGGCGCGCTCAGGGGCAGATAAGCCGAAGCGACAGGACAAGCGCCCGCCCGGCGGGGCGGTTCGTGCTGGTCGCGATATGGAGCGCAGCGGACATGGCGCGCATCATACCCGCTGCGTCGCAAAGGGAAAGCTAAAATCGCGCCCATGTCCCGCGCGGGGGGGGGGGCCCGTTCCGCCATGGGGGGCGGGCGCCGCCAGTTCCGCCATGTCAGTTGCGGGGCAGGGCGGCTTCGGCCTCTTCCCTGGTGCCGCGCCGCCCGTTCACCCAGTAGCCGTCATAGACCGCGCCCGAGGCGTATTCCATCTTGCCCTCGCCATGGCGCTGGCCCTTGACGAAGGCGCCGGTGTAGACGTCGCCGTTGCTGTAGATGGCGACGCCCTGGCCGTCGATCTCGCCCTGCCGCCACGACCCGGCGTATTCGAACCCGTCGGTCATCTGGATCCGCCCGGTGCCCTCGCGCAGCCCGTCGACGAAATCGCCCTCATAGACGGCGCCGTCCGGAAACGTGGTCTTGCCGCGCCCGTGCTGGAGCCCGTTGCGCCATTCGCCCTCGTAGGAATAGCCGTCGGGATAGGAGACCTTGCCGAAACCGTGGTTCTTGCCGTCCTTGAATTCGCCCTCGTAGACCGCGCCGTTGGCGTAGCGGGCCACGCCCTTGCCCTCGATCGCGCCCTTGCGCCATTCGCCTTCGTAGGAGCCGCCGTCGGCATAGGTGATCTTGCCCGGCCCGTCCGGCGCGCCGGCCTTGAACCGGCCCTCATGCACCGATCCGTTGGTGTAGCGGGCGATCCCGCGGCCCTCGATCTTCCCCTTCACCCAATCGCCGTTGTATTCGTAGCCGTCCGCGGCCACGAACACGCCCTTGCCGTGGCGTTCGTCGGCGTCGAATTCGCCGGTGTAGACATCGCCGTTGGCGTAGCGCGCCACGCCCTTGCCATGGCGGTTGCCGACCACGAAATCGCCTTCGTAGACATCGCCGTTGGCCTGGGTGGCCTTGCCCTTGCCGTCGATCTTGCCGTCGCGCCATTCGCCGACATAGACGAAGCCGTCGGGCAGGCGGATCTCGCCCTGGCCCTCGCGCCGCCCCTTCACCAGCTGGCCGGTGTAGACCGAGCCGTCGGGATAGGTGACCACGCCCTGGCCATGGGGCATGCCGTCCTTGAATTCGCCTTCGTAGCGGTAGCCGTTGGGGCGGGTCATCACCCCCTGGCCGTTCTGGGTCGAATCGCGGAACTCGCCCTCGTACACGATGCCGTTGGCGTAGCGGGCCACGCCCTTGCCCTCGATCGCGCCCTCGCGCCAGTCGCCTTCGTAGGAGCCGCCGTCGGCATAGGTGATCTTGCCCTTGCCGTCGGGGCGGCCGTCCTTGAACGCGCCCTTGTAGACCGATCCGTTGGGATAGGCGGCGACGCCCTGGCCCTCGATGCGGCCCTCGGTCCAGTCACCGGAATAGCGGAAACCGTCGGGGCGGGTGAACACGCCTTGCCCGTGCTGCTTGCCGTCCTTGAATTCGCCCTCATAGACGTCGCCGGTGTCGTATTGCTTGGTCTGGACATTCGACTGCGACAGCGCCGGACCCGGCGCCGCGACGACGAGCGCGAACGCATACGCGACAAAACGCTTCCTGAACATTGGCTTCCCTGTTCCCGATACCTGACCGCCATAGCCGCGGCCCGGCCGCAAGCCGGCCGGCGCGTCACCGATTTTCTCGCATCCGCGCGGGGGCGACTTTAGCTCACCGGCGACGGCGATGACAACCAGCCCGACGCCGCCGCCGCGCGCGCCGCCCCCCGGCGGCGGCCGCGCAAATCGCCTTTCCGGGCTTGTCAGGGCGCGGAACATGGCGCTATCTCGTCGCCCGGGCAGACATGCCGGCGCGCGACGGTCCGCCGCCGGCGCGCCCGAGCCGAAGGACATGCGAGCGATGAGCCAGTCAACACAGCATGGAGCGCAGCATGACCCCCCGGGGGGGGCGGGCGGCGCGCCGCGCCGGCTGCGCATCACCCTGGCCCAGCTTGACCCGGCGGTGGGCGACCTGCGCGGCAACGCGCAAAAGATCCGCGAGGCCCATGTCGAGGCCAGGGCCGCCGGCGCCGACCTGCTGGCGCTGCCCGAGATGTTTCTCGCCGGCTACCAGCCCCAGGATCTGATTCTGAAACCGGCCTTCCTGGCCGCCTGCGGGCGGGAGATCGACGCCCTGGCGCGGGACTGCGCCGACGGGCCGGCGATCGGCGTCGGCGCGCCCTATGTGGAGGGCGCCCATGTCTGGAACGCCTGGTTCGTGCTCCATAACGGCGAGATCGCCGCGGTGGCGCGCAAGCACCACCTGCCCAATTACGGCGTTTTCGACGAAAAGCGCCTGTTTCACCCCGCCGATCCGCAGGGCCCGGTCAGCGTCAACGGCGTGCGCATCGGCGTGCCGATCTGCGAGGACGGCTGGCATGCGGATGTCGCCGAAACCCACGCCGAAACCGGGGCCGAGATCCTGCTGGTGCCCAACGGCTCGCCCTATGAACGCGACAAGCGCGACGTGCGGCTGAACCTGATGGTGGCCCGGGTGATCGAGACCGGGTTGCCGCTGGTCTATCTCAACATGGTCGGCGGTCAGGATGATCAGGTGTTCGACGGCGCCAGCTTCGCGCTCAATCGCGGCGGCGGGCTGGCGGCGCAGCTGCCCGCCTTCGAACGGCTGCTCGCGCATCTGGATTTCGAGGAAACGCCCTCGGGGTGGCGCTGCCTGCCAAGCCCGCTGGCGCCGCTGCCCGACCTGCTGGAAAGCGACTATCGCGCCATGGTCGAGGGCACCGCCGACTACGCCCGCAAGACCGGCTTCAAGAAGGCGCTGCTTGGCCTGTCGGGCGGCGTCGACAGCGCGCTTGTGGCGGCCATAGCCGCCGACGCGCTGGGGCCCGAGAACCTGCGCTGCGTGATGCTGCCCTCGCGCTACACCTCGGCGCAGTCGCTGGAGGATGCGGGCGGCGTGGCCCGCGCGCTCGGCTGCGCGCTGCAGGACCTGCCCATCGGCGGCGCGGTCGAGGCCGTGGGGCAGGGGCTCGCGCCGTTCTTCGAGGGCCTGGCCGCGGATGTCACCGAGGAAAACGTGCAATCGCGCCTGCGCGGGCTGTATCTGATGGCGCTCAGCAACAAGTTCGGCGAATTGCTGCTGACCACCGGCAACAAGTCCGAGGCGGCGGTCGGCTACGCCACGCTCTACGGCGACATGAACGGCGGCTACAACCCGCTGAAGGATCTCTACAAGACCCGGGTGTTCGAAACCTGCCGCTGGCGCAACGCCAATCATCGCCCGTGGATGCGCGGCCCCGCCGGCGAGGCGATCCCGCCCCGGGTGATCGACAAGCCGCCCTCGGCGGAGCTGCGCGAAGACCAGAAGGACGAGGATTCGCTGCCCCCCTACGACCAGCTCGACGCCATGCTGGAAATGCTGATCGAGGGCGACGCCTCGGTCGCCGAGGTGGTCGAGGCCGGCCATGACCGCGCCACGGTCGAACGCATCGAACGCCTGCTGCACATCGCCGAATACAAGCGCCACCAGTCGGCGCCGGGGCCGAAACTGGGCAAGCGGGCGTTCTGGCTTGATCGCCGCTACCCGATCGCCAATGCCTGGCAGGACAGAATATGAACGAATCCGCAGTATTTTACGTGAATTTCTTCAAGTTATACATGCTGGCCGCCGGGTCGGTGGTCGTCGGGGTGCTGTTCGCCAGTGCGGCGATTTCCCACGAACCCGGCCCCGAGGCCCCGGCGGTCAGCGCCATCTGGGCCGCGGCGCTGGCGCTGGTGGCGCTCGGGATCGGCGCGTGGCGGCAGGCCGCCGACCGCTCGCCGCTGATCGAGGTCTCGGCCCGGGGGATCCATGACCGCCTGCATGGCGACATCCCCTGGGATCAGGTGGCGAATTACCGGATGCACGCCTCGTTCTTCAATCCCTGTTTCGGCTACAATCTGAAGACGGGGGCGCTGCCGCCGCGCAACGCGGTCATCTACCGCGCGCTCGGGGCCATGAACCGGGTCAGCGGCCTGCCGCGACGCAATTTCAAGAAACCGATGATCGTCGGCGGCACCAAGCAGATGCTGGAGGCCTTCCGTCATTTCCGCCCGGATCTGGAGGCGACATGACCGTCACCCGCTTCGCCCCGTCGCCAACCGGCCATCTGCATGTGGGCAACCTGCGCACGGCGCTGTTCAACTGGATGCTCGCGCGCAAGGCGGGCGGCGCATTCATCCTGCGCATCGACGACACCGACGCGGACCGATCCCGCGATGACTATGCGGACCAGATCCGCCGCGATCTCGATTGGCTCGGCCTCGGCTGGGACCGCGAGGAACGCCAATCCGCGCGGCTCGCGCGCTACGAGGCCGCGGCCGAGGATTTGCGGGGCAGGGGCAGGCTTTACCCCTGTTACGAGACCCCGGGCGAGCTGGACCTGAAACGCCGCAAGCTGCTCGCCATGGGCCGGCCGCCGGTCTATGACCGCGCCGCGCTGCGCCTTGACGAGTCCGAACGCGCCGCGCTGGCGGCCGCGCGCGCGCCGCATTGGCGCTTCAAGCTGGACCGGACCCGCATCGAATGGCATGACGGCGTTCTGGGGCCGCATTCCATCGACGCGGCCTCGGTCTCCGACCCGGTGCTGATCCGGGGCGACGGGCAGTTCCTGTATTCGCTGTGCTCGGTGGTGGATGACGCGGAGATGGGCGTCACCGACGTGGTGCGCGGCGCCGACCACGTCACCAACACCGCCACGCAGATCCAGATTTTCGCCGCCCTTGGCCATGAACCGCCGCGCTTTGCGCATCATTCGCTGCTGACCGGGCCGGGGGGCGAGGGCCTGTCCAAGCGACTCGGCGGGCTGGCGCTGAAGGATCTGCGCGACGCGGGCGTCGAGCCCATGGCGCTGAATTCGCTGCTGGCGCGGCTTGGCTCCGCTGATCCGGTGGTGGCGGAAGGCGACCTTGCGGCGCTGGTCGCGGGGTTTGACCTGTCGCATTTCGGGGCCGCGCCGACGCGGTTCGACGCGGATGACCTCTGGCCGCTGACCGCCCGGATCCTGCACGCCATGCCCTATTCGGAGGCCGCGCCGCGCCTTGCCGCGATCGACGTCAAAGCGGATGAAGCAACCTGGGTCGCGGTGCGCGGCAATCTGGAAAAATTCGATGACGTAAAGCTTTGGGCGGATCTTCTGAACAACGGCGTCAAGCCGGTGGTGGCTGATGAGGACCGGGATTTCGTCGCCGAGGCGCTGGCCATGCTGCCGCCGCGCCCATGGGGCGCAGACGCCTGGAAAACCTGGACCGCCGCGGTGAAAGCCCGCAGCGGCCGCAAGGGCCGCGCGCTGTTCCTGCCGCTGCGCCGGGCCTTGACGGGCCGCGACGCCGGGCCGGACATGAGCGCGTTGATGCCGCTGATGCGGGGACCGGTTCCCGAGATCGACGCATGAGAGGGGCGCGGCGCGCCGGCCGGAACTAAGGCATATAATCAATATTATGTATTGTTATTTCGTTCTGAAAATTTGAACCGAAGGCGCGCAACGCATTGAGCGCACGGGAAAAATGCGGGGCGCGCCCGGCGCTCCGCATTCCGCAGAAAATCAGAACAGAAAATCGTCGGCGTCCAGCTGGCCGCCGGTGACGCCATCGAGGGTGATCACCACGTTGGAAAACGTCACCACCGCGTGGCCGTTGCTGGTCGAGATGTCGAGATCCTGAAACGCGCTCGCCCCGGCGCCGATGACCATCTTGTCCCTGCCGATTTCGAAATCCCGGATCAGGTCCTTGCCGTCGCCGGTGGCGAACACGAACAGATCGGCGCCCGCGTCGCCGGTGAGCTTGTCTGCGCCCTTGCCGCCTTGCAGCCTGTCGGCCCCGGCGCCGCCGATCAGCGCGTCATCGCCGCCGCCGCCGAACAGCCGGTCCTTGCCGCCGAGCCCGATCAGCCGGTCCGCGCCGCCATGACCGAACAGCCGGTCGTCGCCGGCGCCGCCGCGCAGCACGTCAAGCCCGTTGCCGCCTTTCAGCAGATCGTCGCCGCCGCCGCCGCGCAGCACGTCGTCGCCGCCGCCGCCGCGCGCCAGGTCATTGCCGGCGGCGCCCAGCAAGCGGTCATTGCCGGTCCCGCCCAGCAGCGTGTCGTCGCCCAGCCCGCCGATCAGCGTGTCGTCCCCGGCGGCGCCGATCAGGCGGTCGGCGGCGCCGAACCCGCGAATGACGTCGTTTCCGCCCAGCCCGTTGATGACGTTGGCGGATGCATCGCCGGTCAGCACGTCGTCGCCGGGGCCCGGGCCGAATTCGATGCGGAACGTCTCCTCATAGGTGTTGGAGAAGCTGTCGGTCACCCGGATGGTCAGTTCGTTGAAGGCGGGCGTGTTGCTGGGCGACTGGCCGTTCGCGTAGCTCAGAATGTCGCCCTCGATGATGAAACGGAAAGCGTTGTCGGGACTGACCACCTCGTAGGTGAAGCTGTCGCCCGCATCCGCGTCGACGGTCTCCAGCATGCCGATCACCGCGCCGACGGTCCCGGCGGCGATCGGGTCGCTGGTCAGGATCAGGTCGGTGGGCGCAGAGCCGCCGCTCACCCCCGAGGGATCGAACGCCTGCCCGGAAATGTCGGTCGCCGCGCTGCCGGGATCGCGGTTGTCGGTGAAGACCACCATCAGGTCGCCGTTGTCGAGATAGACGCCGTCGGCGCGGTGCTGCCACCCGGCCGCGGCCTGATTGACGGCGAAGGCGTCGCCGTCCCGCTCGCCGTTGGCGTCGAATTTCCAGCCGGTGACCTCGAACTGGTCGCCGTTCATGGCGTCGCCCGTGGTGAACAGCGCCACGAATCCGCCATCGCCGTCCGGGGCGATGTCATGGAGCGCGTCGGTGGGGGGGATGGCGTCGGGCAGCGTATTGCTGGCGGTCACGTCGCCCTCGGCATTGACCTTGACGACGGTCACCCTCTGCTCGACGACGGCCCCGGGCGGATCCGAGTCCATGACCATGACCACGAATGAACCGTCTGACAACCTTGCGCCAAGCGCCGTGGCGCTGGCAAACGTTTCAGAGGAGAAGATCGCCGCCGATGCGGTCTCATTGGCGTTGGCGTCGTAAAACCGCAGCGCCACCTGGGTGAAGGTGGTCTCGCCGTCCGGCGAGTCTTCCGTGGTCGTCGCAAGAAACGCGAACGAATCCTCGCCCGCCTGAAACAACGCGTTGCCGTTGGAGCGGTGCGGAACCCCGCGGCCCAGCAGATCGCCCTCGATCTTCACGGTCATGGCGCTGCTGACCACGGTCATGATCGTTTCCTGAGAAAACGTGTCGGCGCCGACCACGACGATGTCGCCGTTGTCCAGCGCCACGATCCCGCGCGCGAAATCGCCGTCATCGACGTTGAGGACGTCGCCCACGCGGGCGCCATCGACGTCAAAACGCGCCAACATGCCCGACGGATGGTCTTCGCCGCCGCTTCCCTGCGCCCAATAGATCGCGAACCCGCCGTCATTGGTGGAGATGATCATCGGATCGGCCATGTCGCCGGTCAGGTCCGTCGCCGCCGCGAAAGCGTCGCCCACCTTGTTGCGGCCCGCGTCGAACAGCTGGATCATCGGCGTGCGGCCGCCGTCGTCATCCTGCGCCGCGCCCAGCGTTTCCAGCCATACCGCGGCAAAGCCGCCATTGCCCAGCTTCGCTATGCCGGGGCTGTATTTATCGCCGTTCCCCGACGACACGTCGATTTCCGGGCCGTCCCATCCTGGCGCTGCCATGTCGCTTCCCTCGCTCGTTCACATATATATAGCTCCGCGCAATCGACCGCCGGCGGCGGCGGGCGACGAATACAGCCGTCGGTCCATCCCGAGACCGATCCGCCCCCCCCGGGGGCCGGTCAATGAATTGTTAGGGGAACTGCCGCCGCAAAAAAACCCTCCGGGGCGTCGCAACCTGAGAACAAGGGGCGAATGCGGGCGCGACGGGCCGGGAGACGGCGTCAGGCGCCGCAGGCGATGTCCGGAAACCGCTTGGCGAAACGGTCGGCGATCTCGGGGTCGCCGCGCGCGATGACGGTGGCCCCGTCCGCATCGTCGCGTTCCGAAATCACGGTCATATGCGCGTGCAGCCAGGCGCGCGCCGCGCCCTCGCCCGCGGGCATGACGTAGCGGCGCGTCACCTCGCGGGCGCCGAGCCGCGCCTCGATCTGCGCCAGCAGGTCGTCCAGCCCCTGCCCCGTCACCGCCGACACCGCCACCGCGTTGTCGCGTCGGGCGCATTCGTTCAGCACCGCCAGTCGCGCCGGTTCGTCCAGCAGGTCGATCTTGTTGCGCAGCTCGATCATCGCGTCGCGGCGGTCTTGCGAGACCCCGAGCCGCGCCAGCACCTCCATCACGTCGTCATGCTGCGCGGCGCTGTCGGGGTGGCTGGCGTCGCGCACATGCAGGATCAGATCCGCCTCCAGCACTTCTTCGAGCGTGGCGCGGAAGGCGGCGACCAGTTCGGTCGGCAGGTCGGAGATGAACCCGACCGTGTCCGACAGGATCGCCTTGCGCCCGCCGGGCAGTTCCAGCAAACGCATGGTCGGGTCCAGCGTCGCGAACAGCATGTCGCGCGCCAGCACCTTCGCCTCGGTCAGCCGGTTGAACAGCGTGGACTTGCCGGCATTGGTGTATCCCACAAGCGCGACAATGGGATAGGGGATCTTCTTGCGGGCCGCGCGATGCAGGCTGCGGGTGCGAGTCACGCGTTCGAGCTTGCGGTTGATGCGGTCGATCTTGTCGGCGATGGCGCGCCGGTCGGCCTCGATCTGGGTCTCGCCGGGGCCGCCGACGAAACCAAGGCCGCCGCGCTGGCGCTCCAGATGGGTCCAGGACCGCACCAGCCGGGTTTTCGCGTAGGTGAGATGCGCAAGTTCGACTTGCAGCACGCCTTCGCGGGTGCGGGCGCGGTCGCTGAAAATCTCCAGGATCAGCCCGGTGCGGTCCAGCAGCTTGACGTTCCAGGCGCGTTCCAGATTGCGTTGCTGGATCGGCGACACCGGGCCGTCGACGATCGCCAGATCCACGTCCTCGGACGCGAACAGCGCCTTGAGCTCCGCCACCTTGCCCGACCCGAACAGCGTGCCGGCCTGTGGGGCGGACAGCGGCACGACCAGCGATCCGGCCAGGTCCAGGTCGAGCGCCGCGGTCAGGCTCACCGCTTCGGCAAGCGACTCCTCGGGGGCCCGGGCCCTGCCGGCGTCGCCCCGGCCCGCGCCGCGCGCGCGGATCGCCGGATGCAGGACGAATACGCGGGTCACGCGCCGGTCAGGTCTGGTCGTCGCCGTCGTAGAGCGTGATCGGCTGCGAGGGCATCACGGTGGAGATCGCGTGCTTGTAGACCAACTGCGATTGCCCGTCGCGGCGCAGCAGGACGCAGAAATTGTCAAACCAGGTGACCACGCCCTGAAGCTTCACGCCATTCACGAGAAAGATCGTGACCGGCACCTTGTTCTTGCGAATATGATTCAGGAACGCGTCCTGAAGGTTCTGTTTGTCAGCAGGCATGGTTCCGCCCCGATCCCTGGAAATCATGCGGCGCATTGATGCGCCGTCATTACTCTTGCCGCAAAATCCGTCGAAGACCCCGCGTCCTCACGCCCCAAAAACACAATCCAGCAAGCTGTTGCAAGGGCGAAATCATTTGCGCCAGTAGCCGGGATTGAACAGCGCCACCAGAACCAGCACCTCGATCCGGCCCAGAACCATCACCAGGCACAGGATCATCCGCGCCTCCAGCGACAGCAATCCGTAGGCCCCCGGATCGTTCATCAGCAGCGGAAACGCCGGCCCGGTGTTGGACAGCGCCGCCACCGCCGCCACCAGCGCGGTGTCAAATCCCATGCCGGTCAGGGTCAGCGCGGTGAGGCTGACCGCCAGCGCCGCCATGAACAGCATCATGAACACCCAGGCGTTGACGATGCCCTGGCGCGTCAGCCGCCCGCCGCCGGTGCGGGTGGTGTCCACCATGTGCGGGTGGATCAGCCGGGCGATCTCGGCCGAGGAATGCTTGAACAGCGAATAGGCGCGGAACAGCTTCACCCCGCCCGCCGTGGAGGCCACCCCGCCGCCGAGCGCCGCCAGCCCCAGCAGCATGATCGCCGGATTTTCCAGCCCCGACCAGTCCTGCGCCTCGGCCCAGTCGGCCGAGGCGTAGCCGGTGGTGGTGAGAAAGCTCACGCTGGTGGCCACCGCCCCCCACGCCGCCACGAAGCCGCCATGCAGCGCCTCGACCAGCCCCGCCGATTCCACCGATCCCGGCCCCGACAGCGTCAGCGCCCCCAGCCAGTGGCGCCCGAACAGCCAGCCCGAGGCGACGGCCACGGTCAGCGCCAGCAGCTTCAGTTCCGGGTCGTTGCGGGCCACGCGCAGCAGCGGCGCCCGCCCGGCATTCTGGCGGAACGGCAGCCGGCTGGCGGCGGCGATCATGAACACCAGCGCCACGGCCTCGGCCCAGCGGTTGTCCAGCGCCGCGAAACCGCCGTCGAGAACCGTGATGCCGCTGGTGGACATCACCCCCATGGCGTGGACCAGCGCCACGAAGCTCGGCGATCCGACCGAGGCCAGCCCCGCCGCCAGCGCCGCGGTCAGCCCCACATAGATCGGGGCCACGTGCAGGGTGGCGCGCATCACGCGTTCGCCCCCGGGGCCAAGCGCCATCACCCGTCCGGCGCGGCTGGACGCGGCGCCCGCGTTGCCGGCGCCCGGCGTGTCGATCAGGTTGCGCGGGGCCAGGATCGCCGCCGCGACGATCAGCGTCGCGGCGCCGCCGAACCAGCCCAGCATGGCGCGCCACAGATTCAGCGCGCGGGCGATGTCGCCGGGGCGGTCGAACAGGGTGGCCCCGGTGGTGGTCAGCGAGGACAGCGCCTCGAAATACGCGCCATTGGCCCCCAGCGTCGGATGCAGCAGCCAGATCGGCATCGCCGCGAAGCCCGGCACGACCAGGAAAAACCCGCCCATGGTCAGCAGCTCCGAGCGCGGCGCCTCGGCCCCCGACGACCGCCCGCCGCCGGGGCGGCGCGCCGCGGCGCCCAGGATGAAGGCGCAGAACACCACGAAGACGCCGCTGTAAAGAAACAGCCGCGCCGATCGCCAGTCCCGTTCCAGCGCCCCGAACAGCGCCGGCAGCAGCATGGACAGCCCGATCAGCGCCAGCGCGATCAGCAGGACTGGAATGCCGCGCAGGCGCATGGCTCAGAAGAAATTCGGCGCGACGCGGAACAGCTGCTCCACCTCATGCACGCAGTCGCGCAGCGCGAACACCACGATGCGGTCGCCTTCCTTGATCACCAGATCGCCCGAGGGCATGCGCACCCCGTCCTTGCCCAGCACCGCGCCGACCATGGCGTGTTCCGGAAAGCCGGCGTTGCGCAGCGCCGTGTCGGCGATCGGCGAGGTGGCGAGCACCTGCGCCTCGATCACCTCGGCCTCGCTGTCGCCAACGGAATAGACCGCGCGCACCCTGCCCCGGCGCACATGGCGCAGGATCGAGGACACCGTGGTGGCCCGCGGCGCCAGCAGCGCGTCGATGCCCAGCGGTTCGGCCAGTTCGCCGTAGCTGATGTCGTTGGACAGCGCGATCGCCACCTGACAGCCGTTGCGCTTGCCCCGCGCCGCGGCCAGCAGATTGGTCTTGTCGTCGTCGGTGAGCGCCAGGATGGCGCCGGCGTCGGCGATCCCGGCCTCGGCCTGCAGATCCGGGTCCAGCCCGTCGCCGAGCAGCACGATGGTGCGGTCCAGCGCCTCGGCGGCGCGCTCGGCCTTGGTCCGGTTGCGTTCGATCATCTTCACGCGCGGGCGCGCCGGGTCGGCCTCCAGCATCCGCGCCACCGCCAGCCCCACATTGCCGGCGCCCACGATCACCACGCGGTCCGAGCGGGGCTTTTCGCGCCCGAACAGGCTGATGGTGCGGCGCACATCCGCCTCGACGGAGACGAAATAGATGTCGTCGCCCTTGAACAGCTGGTCGTCGGGCGAGGCGACGTGCAGCGCGCCCTCGCGCCGATAGGCCACGACGATCGCCTTGAGGGTCGAGAACAGCTCGGTCAGCTGGCGCAGCGGGGTGTTGAGCACCGGGCAGTCCTCGTCCAGCCGGATGCCCACCAGCCGCACCCGCCCGTCGAGAAAGTTCTCGCTGTCGAAGGCCTCGGGCGCGGCCAGCCGGCGCAGGGCCACCTTGGCGACCTCCAGTTCGGGCGAGATCACCACGTCGATGGGCATGTGATCGCGGCGGAACAGGTCCGCCCAGGCCGGCGCCAGATAGGATTGCGCCCGGATGCGGGCGATCTTCTGGGGCACCGAAAACACCGAATGCGCAACCTGGCAGGCCACCATGTTGACCTCGTCGGCGAAGGTCGCGGCGATGATCATGTCCGCGTCCTCGGCCCCGGCGCGCTCCAGCACGTCGGGATGCGAGGCGAAGCCGGCGATGCCGTTCACGTCATAGGCGTCGGTGACCCGGCGCACCAGGCCCGGATCCTGATCGACGATGGTGACGTCGTTCTTCTCGCCCGCCAGATGGCGCGCGATCTGGGATCCCACCTGGCCCGCGCCGCAGATGATGATTTTCATGTGGTCCCGACCCTGATCGCCCTGATCGCCCTGATCGCCCTGATCGCCAGCCGGGCGAGGCGGCCCGGGCGGCGACTATGGGCCGTGCGCCCGGCGCAGTCAAACGCCGCCTTTTGCGCCGATTTCGCCTCAAATGCCGTGCAAGGCGCGCTTGACGCGTTCATCCACATGAACGAAAATCCCCGGATAGTTTTGTTGGAGACCCGCGCATGACCGAACGCCCTGCCCTGGCCCCGTTTTCCACCCCGTTTCCCGCCCCGCTTCGCGCCCCGTTTCACGCCCTGATCCCGCGCGCGCCGGTTTCGCGCGCAGTCGCCGGCCTGTTCGCGCTGGCCGCCCTGTTCGCGCTGGCCGCCCCGTCCGCGGGCGTTGCGCAGGCGGGCGTCGCGCAATGGCAGACCATCGTCAGCAAGGGCGCCTGGCGCACCGAGGTCAATATCCATGACGACGGCGATTTCAGCTGCGATTCCCTGACCAGCAACGAATCCGGCGTGTCCTTTCGCTACGCGACCTGGCGCGACGGCGCCTTCGTGATCTCGGTGGCCTCGCCCGGCTGGAGCTTCGGCGCCCCGGCCGAGGTCAGCTACCGGATCCAGGTCGATGACCGCGAGCCCTGGATCCTGACCGGCGTCAAGGACGGCAACGTCATCGTCACCGCCATTGATGTGAGCGAACCGGCGCTGCGGCGGTTCTTTCGCGAAATCTACCAGGGGCGGCGGCTCTACGTGAAGAACGGCGGCGGCAGGGCGGTGGCGCAATTCTCGCTGGCGGGATCGGCGGCGGCCATGGCGGCGCATTTCGAATGCGGCAACAACCTGCGCGTCACCGCAATCACCGCCAGCGATCCGTTCGATGTCCAGAGCGGCGACCCCTTCAAATAGCCGCCGCGCGCTTCGCGGCGGCGGCGGCCTCGGTCGCCTCGCCCGCCTCGCGCACCGTCTGCATCACGCAATCCTTGAGCAGCCGCGCCGGTTCCCCCGCTTCGCCGCGCAGACGTTCGACGAACACCAGCCGGCGCATCTGCGGCGCGTCGCCGAAGGGCGTCGCATACAGCCCCCGGGCGAAATCCCGCACCCCCAGCCGCCACGGCGTCACCGACACCCCGAGACCGGCGCGCACCAGGCTTTCGATCGCCTCCAGCGAATCCACCTCGGTCTTCTGCGTCACCCGGATGCCGTGGCGCAGGATCAGCGCCTCGATGGCCTGCCCCGCCCAGCTCTTGCGGTTGAACCAGATGAAGGGATGCGAGGCCAGCAGGTCGCGCCAGGTCTGTCCGCGCGCGCGCGCCGGCGCCACGACGTAGAGCCGTTCGTCGCCGATGGGGGTGATGCGCAGGTTCTCGATCGGCCCGGCGGGGGCGGTGGTGATCGCCAGATCCAGATCCCCCACCAGCACCTGCATCGCCAGATCGCCCGAGGCCCCGGCGCTGAGCCGGGTGGCGATGCCGGGCTGGCTTGCATGCAGGCGGCCCAGCGCCGGGGCCAGCAGGTCCGGCAGTTCCGTTGACACCACGCCGACGTTCAGCGCCCCGCTCAGGCCCTTGTCGGCGCCGATGGCGCGGATCTCCTCGGCCAGTTCGAACATGCGCCGGGCGCGCTCGACGATCTGGCGGCCGCGATGGTTCAGCACCGGCGGGCGGCGCGTCCGGTCCAGCAGCGCGCCGCCAAGCTGCCGCTCAAGCTCCTTGACATGCACCGACACGGCGGAGTGGCTCAGACCAAGCGCCGACCCCGCCTCGGTGAAGGTGCGGCATTCGGAGATGGCGATGAGGGTTCTCAGATGATGCAGCTTCATGACTCGGCGCCACTTTGTTACGTTTTCTGACAATAAACCGCGAAAATATTCGCTTTCAATGGTAAAACCTATGGATAACACTCCTGTGAGCAAACAAGGCGATGCAGATCCCATGACCAGCCCCGGAAATCCCCCCCCCAGCGGCCCGCTTGCCGGGATTCGCGTGCTCGATCTCAGCCGGATCCTGGCGGGGCCGACCTGCACGCAGCTGCTTGGCGACTACGGCGCCGAGGTGATCAAGATCGAAAAGCCCGGCATGGGCGACGACACCCGCGGCTGGGGCCCGCAATACCTGAAGGACGCCGACGGCGCCCCCACCACCGAAAGCGCCTATTACCTCTGCGCCAACCGCAACAAGCTGTCGGTGGCGCTGGACATCGCCACGCCCGAGGGCCGCGACGCGGTGCGCGCGCTGGCGCGTGAAAGCGATGTGTTCGTGGAAAACTTCAAGACCGGCGGGCTGGCGCGCCACGGGCTGTCCTACGCGGATCTGCGCAAGGAAAACCCGGATCTGATCTACTGCTCGATCACCGGATTCGGCCAGACCGGCCCCAACGCCCGCCGCCCCGGCTATGACCTGCTGGCGCAGGGGTTCGGCGGCATCATGAGCCTGACCGGCGAACCGGACGGCGAACCCATGAAGGTGGGGGTCGGCGTCGCCGACGTGGTCTGCGGCATGTATGCGGCCACGGCGATCCTCGCGGCGCTGCATCACCGCGACGCGGGCGGCCAAGCCGAAGCGGGACGGGGGCAGCATATCGACATCGCGCTGGCCGACGCCCAGGTCGCCTGGCTGGTCAATCAGGGGACCAATTACCTGGTGACCGGCGATCCCCCGGTCCGGCTCGGCAACCAGCATCCCAACATCGTTCCCTACCAGGTGTTCGGCGTCAGCGACGGCCATGTGATCGTCGCCGTGGGCAACGACGCGCAGTTCCGCCGGTTCTGCGCCGTTCTCGGGCTCGAGTCCCTTGCCGACGATCCCCGCTACGCCGCCAACACCGACCGCATCGCCAACAAGGCGTCGCTGATCGACGCGCTGTCGGCCGCGCTGGCCCTGCGCGCCAAGGACGAACTGATCGCGGCGATGGACGCGGCCTCGACGCCCGGCGGTCCGATCAACACCGTGCCCGAGGTCTTCGCCACCGAACAGGTCGCGGCGCGCGGCATGCGCATCAACATGGCGCATCCGGCGACCGGTCCGGGGGGCGTCGATCTCATCGGCAACCCGGTGAAGATGAGCGCCACCCCCGTCGCCTACCGCCATCATCCGCCCATGTGCGGCGAACACACCGACGAAGTCCTGCAGCGGATCCTCGGGCGCAAGGCGCCCGGGAAAGAAACCGGTCCGTGACCCCCGAGAGGCCCAGATGACCCAGTTGACCGACCAGCAGGAAACCCTGCGCGACGCCGCCCGCAAGCTGGCGATCCGGCACTTCCGCCCCCGCGCGGCGGAGATCGACCGCACGGAGCAATACCCCTGGGACAATGTGGACCGGCTGGTCGAGGCCGGGTTCATGGGCATGACCATCCCCGCGCCCTATGGCGGGCTCGGGCTCGGCTGTCTCGACGCGACGCTGGTGGTGGAGGAGATCGCCAAGACCTGCGGCGTCACCGCGCGCATCGTGGTCGAGGGCAACATGGGCGGCGTCGGCGCGATCATGGCCTATGGCTCGCATGCGCAGAAATCGCTGGCCGCCGGGCTGGTGCTGAAGGGCGACAAGCCGGCGATCTGCATCACCGAGCCAGGCGCCGGCAGCGCCGCCACCGAGATGACCACGACCGCCGTCAGGACCGGCGATCGCTACGTGCTGAACGGGACCAAGCACTGGATCACCGGCGGCGGCGTGTCAAAGCTGCACCTGATCTTCGCGCGGGTCATCGACAGGGGCGAGGACATGGGCATCGGCGGCTTCATCGCCCTGCGCGGCGCCAGGGGATTGCGCATCGGGGCGCGCGAGCCGGCCATGGGCCTGCGCGGCATCCCCGAAACCGAGATCGTCATGGAGGATCTGGAGATCGCCGACGACATGCTGGTGCGCCCGCCCGAGGGCCTGCGCCGCGGCTTCGCGGGGCTGATGCGCGCCTATAACGGCCAGCGGGTGGGGGCCGGGACGGTGGCGCTCGGCATCGCGCAGGGCGCGTATGAGCTGGCGCTGGACTACGCCAAGACCCGGGTGCAGTTCGGGCGGCCGATCGCCGAATTCCAGGGCCTGCAATGGATGCTCGCCGACATGTCGATCGGGCTGGCGGCGGCGCGCGCGCTGCTGCGCGACGCCGCCGCCGGCGCCGCGACCGGCGCAACCGGGTTTCCCGACATCCAGGCCGCGGCGCAGGCCAAGATCCTGGCGTCGGAAACCGCGATCAAGGTCACCAACGACGCCTTGCAGATCCATGGCGCGGCCGGATATTCGCGCAATCTGCCGCTGGAGCGCATGGTGCGCGACGCGCGCATGTTCACCATCGGCGGCGGCGCCGCGCAGGTGTTGCGCACGCAGGTCGCAGGGTCCATTCTCGACATGAAACTGCCCCAGACCCGCGACGGCTATCTGTCCGCCGCCAGGGGCTCGCCGATGCTGCGCACCGCCGCTGAATGAACAGGACGACCATGACCGAACCCGGCGCCGCGCCCGCCCCCAGTCCCGTCTCCAGTCCCGCCCCCAATCCCGCCCCCAGTCCCGCCCCCAGTCCCGCCGCCAGTCCCGGCGCCGGCCGCGACAGCGCCGCGCGGCTGATCGCGCGCCGCCTTCACGCCGCCGGCTGCCGCCATGTCTTCGGCATACCCGGCGGCGAGGTCCTGGCGCTGCTTGACGCGCTGGAGGCCGAGGGCCTGCGCTTTCACCTCTGCCGCCACGAAAACGCCGGCGGGTTCATGGCCGAGGGCGCCCATCACGCCACGGGCGCGCCCGGGGTGCTGCTGGCCACCATCGGGCCGGGGCTGGTCAACGGGCTGAATTCGGTGATCAACGCCATGCAGGATCAGGTTCCGCTGATCGTGCTGTCGGGCTGCGTCGACGGCGCCGAGGCCGCCACCTACACCCACCAGGTGTTCGACCAGCGCGCGGTGATGGCCCCCATCGCCAAGGCCAGCCTGACCGCCGCCGACGGGGCCGTGGACGTGATCATCGACCGGGCCGTGGCGATCGCCATGGCCGATCCGCCGGGGCCGGTGCATGTGGATCTGCCGATCTCGCTGGCGGATCTGGCGCAGGTCGCGCGCCCCGAATTGCTGACCCCGCCCGCCGCCCCCGCCGCCCCCGCCGACGGCCCGATGCTGGACGCCGCGCGGCGAAAGCTGGCGCAGGCGCGGCGCCCGCTGATGATCGCCGGCATGGGCGCGGCGCATCACCACGCCGGCGGCGTGGTCACCGATCTGTGCCGCCGGCACGCAATCCCGCTGGTCACCAGCTACAAGGGCAAGGGGCTGATGGACGAAGGCGACCCGCTTTGCCTTGGCGGGCACGGCCTGTCGCCGGAATCCGACAAGCTGCTGGCCCCGCTGATCGCGGCGGCGGACCTGATCCTGCTCGCCGGCTACGACCCCATCGAGATGCGCCCCGGCTGGCGTGGATTGTGGCCGGCGGACAAGGCCATCGACATCGCCCATGTCCCGGCGCGCCACGGCATGCATTCGGCCTCGGTCGGTTTCGTGGGCGACGTGGGCGCCGGGCTGACGCGGCTGTTCGAGGGCGCGCGCCCGCGCGCGGTCTGGCCCGACGGGCTCCCGGCCCGGACCCGGCGCGCGCTGAAGGATTTCTTCGCCGATCGCGATGACTGGGGCGCCCACAAGGTCTTCGCCACCGCGCGAAAGATCCTGCCGCCCGAGACCGTGGTCACCGCCGACAGCGGCGCGCACCGGATCCTGCTGTCGCAGATGTGGGACTGCCCGGCCCCGCGCAGGCTGCTGCAATCCTCGGGGCTTTGCACCATGGGCGTCGCGCTGCCGCTGGCGCTGGGCCATCGGGTCGCCGATCCCGACACCCCGGTGATGGCGGTGATGGGCGACGCCGGGCTCGACATGATCCTGGGCGAACTGGCGACGCTGCGCGATCAGCGGGTTGCGGTGATCGCGCTGGTGATGATCGACCGGTCGCTGTCGCTGATCGACCTGAAGCAGGACCGCATGGGGCTGGCCAATCGCGGCGTGCTGTTCGGCCAGACCGATTGCGCGAAACTGGCGGCAAGCTTTGGCGGAGTCGGGGTTCATGTCAAAGATGCGGCGAAATTGAAGCGCGAACTCGCCGACGGCCTAGAAAGAGCCACATTTACTCTCATAGCATGCGAAATCAGCAAGACGGATTACTGGGGGGCGTTCTGAGCGATCAGGCCGCGTCGCGATCCGCCTTCACCGCCGAGACAGCCGTCGGACGATCGTCGTTTCGTCCGGGTGCGGATCAGGGGCGCGCGCGTGCGACCCCGAACCAACGACGAAGACGCGAAAAGGGCAGGCGCGACGCCGGGCCCGGTTGAAGAACAGGGAGCTGAACCATGAAACCCATGAACATTCTTGCGGCGGCGAGCGCGGCGGCGGGGATCTTCGCCGCCATGGCGACCGGCGCCGGCGCCGTCGAGCAGAAATTCGTGTCCATCGGCACCGGCGGCGTCACCGGGGTTTATTATCCCACCGGCGGCGCGATCTGCCGGCTGGTCAACAAGATGCGCAAGACGACCGGCATCCGCTGTTCGGCGGAATCCACCGGCGGATCGATCTACAACATCAACACCCTGCGCGCGGGCGAGCTTGAATTCGGCGTCGCCCAGTCGGACTGGCAGTATCACGCCTATAACGGCACCTCGAAATTCGAAAAGCAGGGGCCGTTCAAGGGCCTGCGCGCGGTGTTCTCGGTGCATCCCGAACCCGTCACCATCGTGGCGCGCGACGATTCCGGCATCAACAACATCACCGACCTGAAGGGCAAGCGGCTCAACATCGGCAACGCCGGCTCGGGCACCCGCGGCACCTGGGAGGTGATCGAGAAGGCGATGGGCTGGAAGCGCTCCGACCTGCGCCTCGCGGCCGAGCTGAAATCCGCCGAGACCAGCCAGGCGCTGTGCGACGGCAAGATCGACGCCTATTTCTGGCTGGTGGGGCATCCCTCGGCGCTGACCCAGGAATCGCTGGCCACCTGCGCCTCGCATCTGGTGCCCGCCACCGGCCCGGAGATCGACGCCCTGGTCGCCGACCGCCCCTATTACCGCAAGGCGGCGATCCCGGCGGGCATGTACAACAACAAGGAGGACATCAACACCTTCGGCGTCGGCGCCACCTTCGTGTCCTCGACCGACGTGCCCGACGACGTGGTCTACACCATCGTCAAGGCGGTGTTCGACAATTTCGATGATTTCCGCAACCTGCACCCGGCCTTCAAGCACCTGAAGCCCGAGGAAATGATCCGCGACGGCCTGTCGGCCCCGCTGCATCCGGGCGCGGTGAAGTACTACAAGGAACGCGGCTGGATGTGATCCCGCCCGATCCGCGACGGCCCCTTTGGGGGCCGTCGGCATTTCAACTGATTTCCACAAGAACAACGCCCCGGCGCCGACGCGCCAGACGGGCGGCGCGCGGCGCTGAAGCCAGCGCGGGACATAGCAACGGGGAAATGGCATGACCGCCAACACCGAAGCCCAGGACATTGTTGCCCAATCGGACACGGGCGCGCGCAACCTCACCGGATCGCTTGGAAAATTCGTCGCGGGACTGGCCTTCGTCTGGTCGGCGTTCCAGCTTTACATCGCCTCGAACCTGCCCTTCTACCTGACCGAAATCACCGGCGTGAAGCTGCTGCTCAACAACGCCGAAACCCGCTTCGTGCACCTGTCCTTCGCGCTGGCGCTGGCCGCCTTCGCCTTTCCGCTGTTCAAGTCGAGCGCGCGCCGCACCATCCCCTGGTATGACTGGCTGCTGGCGGCGCTGGGCGTGTCCGCCTGTCTGTATCTGCTGGTGTTCAAGGAGGACATCGCCGATCGCGCCGGGCTGCCCACGACGGCGGATCTGATCATGGCCACCATCGGCATGGCGGTGCTGGCGATCTCGGTGTTCCGCTCGCTGGGCCTGCCGCTGGTGATCGTCGCCAGCATCTTCGTTTTCTACGTGTTCTTCGGCGACCGGTCCTTCATGCCGGACGCGATCATGTGGAAAGGCGCCTCGGTGGGCAAGGCGCTGTGGCATTACTGGATGCAGCTCGAAGGCGTGTTCGGCGTGGCGCTCGGGGTCTCGGCCTCGATGATCTTCCTGTTCGTGCTGTTCGGATCCTTGCTGGAACAGGCCGGCGCGGGCAACTATTTCATCAAGCTCGCCTTCGCGCTGCTCGGGCATCTGCGCGGCGGACCGGCCAAGGCGGCGGTGATCGCCTCGGCGGCCTCGGGGCTCTATTCCGGGTCGTCCATCGCCAATGTGGTGACCACCGGCACCTTCACCATCCCGCTGATGAAACGCACCGGGTTCTCGGCCGAAAAGGCCGGCGCGGTCGAGGTCGCGGCCTCCACCAACGGCCAGCTGACCCCGCCGGTGATGGGCGCGGCGGCGTTCCTGATCTCGGAATTCACCGGGGTCGCCTACACCGACATCCTGCGCCACGCCTTCCTGCCGGCCATCGTGTCCTATATCGCGCTGGTCTACATCGTGCATCTGGAGGCGCTGAAGCTCGACCTTCAGGGCATGAAGAAGCCCAGCGCCATCGGCACGCTGGCCCAGCGCCTGACCGGGGTGCTGTTCGGCTTCATCGCCATGTGCGTGCTGGCCGGCGCGGTCTATTTCGGGCTCGGCTGGGTCAAGGTGGCCTTCCCGGGCATGGGCTTCACCGCCGCGGCGCTGATCTTCCTCATCACCTATCTGGTGCTGCTGGCGGTCGCCGCCAAACGCCCGGACCTGACCGTCGACGACCCCAACGCCCCGATCGAGGAGCTGCCCCGCCCCGGCGACGTGGCCAAGACCGGGCTCTATTTCATCCTTCCCATCGTGGTGCTGATCTGGTGCATCCTGATCGAGCGCCTGTCGCCGTCCTTCTCGGCCTTCTACGCCACCATCGCCATGATCACCATCGTGCTGACCCAGCACGCCGGCAAGAACCTGCTGCGCGGGGCCGGCGGACTGGCGGCGGGGGCGATGGCGGGCTGGACCGACTTCACCGGCGGCATGATCGCGGGGGCGCGCAACATGATCGCCATCGCGGTCGCCACCGGCGCCGCCGGGGTGATCGTCGGCACCATCTCGCTGACCGGCGCGCATCAGGTGATCGGCGCCTTCGTCGAGGTGCTGTCGGGCGGCAACCTGATGCTGATGCTGGTGTTGGTGGCGGTCATGAGCCTGCTGCTGGGCATGGGCCTGCCCACCACCGCCAACTACATCGTGGTGTCATCCCTGATGGCCCCGGTGATCGTGTCGGTGGGCGCGGCGCAGGGGCTGATCGTGCCGCTGATCGCGGTGCACATGTTCGTGTTCTATTTCGGCATTCTCGCGGATGACACGCCGCCTGTGGGGCTTGCCGCCTTCGCGGCGGCGGCGATCTCGGGGGGCGATCCGATCAAGACCGGCGTGCAGGGGTTCATGTACGACATCCGCACCGGCCTGCTGCCCTTCATGTTCATCTTCAACACCGAACTGCTGCTGATCGACGTGAGCTTCTTCAAGGCGATCTTCGTGTTCGTGGTGGCGGTGATGGCGATGATGCTGTTCGCGGCGGCGACGCAGGGCTATTTCTTCGCCCGCAACCGGATCTGGGAAAGCGCGTTGCTGATGGTGGTGGCGCTGACCCTGTTCCGACCGGGGTTCTGGCTTGATCAGGTCTCGCCGAAATACGACATCCGCCCGGGGACCGAAATCGTCGCAGTGGCGCAATCCCTGCCGGATGCCGGGCGAATACGCTTTCAGGTCAGCGGCACGGATTTCGACGATCCCGACAAGATCGGCAAGCTGACGGTGGAACGGGAACTGGCCCCGGGGGACAACGGCGACGCGCGGCTGAAGGCGCTGGGCCTGCTGGTGGAGGTCACCGACGGCCAGGCCCTGCTCGAAGAGCCCCTGCCCGGCACCCCCATGCAGAAGGCCCTGCAGAAATTCGATTTCTACGGCGACGAGCCTGTGGTGATTTCGCGCATCGAGGTCACCAACGAGCGGATCTTCAAGGAAATCTTCTACATCCCCGCGATGCTGGTTCTGGCCTTCGTCATCATGATGCAGCGCCGCCGCCAGACCAAACCCGCATTCTGAGGAGAGCAAAGGCATGAACCGCGAAAAAGTGCTCATCCCCATCGATCTCGATGTGGAGGACAGCTGGCAATCGGCGTTCCCGGTGGCCCGCGACTTCGCCCGCGACTGGGGCTCGGAAATCCACGTGATGACCGTGGTGCCGAGCTTCGGCATGTCGCTGGTCGGAAGCTATTTCCCCAAGGATTTCGAGGCCACGGCGCTGGACAACGCCCGCAAGGCGCTGGACGGCATCGTGGCCGACAATTTCGCCGAGGCGCGCGGCGTCAGGACCCATGTGGCCCACGGCACCGTCTACGAGGAGATCCTCCACGCCGCCGACAAGCTGGGCATCGGCATCATCCTGATGACCTCGCACCGCCCGGAGCTGAAGGATTACCTGCTCGGCCCCAACGCCTCGCGGGTCATGCGCCATGCCAAGCAATCGGTATTCGTGGTGCGCCCCTGACGCGGGCCGGACGCCGGATCGCGAAAGGGCGGCCGCTTCCGGGGCCGCCCTTTTCTTTCGATCCGGCGTCCGGGTCTATTGACGCGCGCGCAGGTTGTCAGGCAGCCAGGTGGCAAGCTCGGGGAACATGGTCAGCACCACCACCATCACCACCATGATCGCGAACATCGGCAGCGCGGTGCGGGCGATATAGCCGATCTCGTGGCGGGTCATGCCCTGGAGCACGAACAGGTTGAAGCCGATCGGCGGGGTGATCTGGGCCATCTCCACCACCACCACGATGAAGATGCCGAACCAGATCAGGTCGATGCCGGCGTCGCGGATCATCGGCTCCACCACCGCCATGGTCAGCACCACCGATGAAATCCCGTCCAGAAACATGCCGATGACGATGTAGAACAGGGTCAGCGCCGCGATCAGTTCGAACGGCGTCAGCCCCAGCGAGGCGATCCATTCGGCCAGCGCCCGCGGCAGCCCGGTGAACCCCATGGACAGGCTCAGGAACGAGGCCCCCATCAGGATCAACGCGATCATCGCCGAGGTCCGCGTCGCCCCCATCAGGCTTTCGCGAAAGGTGTGGAAACTCAGCGACCCCTGGATCGCCGCCAGCGTCAGCGCGCCCAGCACCCCGAAGGCCGCCGCCTCGGTGGCGGTGGCGAAACCCATGTACATCGACCCGATCACCAGCAGCACCAGACAGATCACCGGCGCCAGAAACCGCGAATTGCGCAGCTTGTCGGCAAGCGGCATGCGCGGTTCGGGCGCCGGGCGCTGGCTGGGGAACAGGAAATGCCAGCCGGCGACATAGGCCATGAACATGCTCGCCAGCACCAGCCCGGGGATCACCCCGGCCATGAACAGCTGGGTGATGCTTTCATTGATGGTGACCCCGTAGACGATCAGCGTCAGCGAGGGCGGGATCATCAGCCCCAGCGTCGCCGAGCCCGCCAGCGTGCCGATGGTCATGAATTCCGGGTAGCCGCGCTTGCGCAGTTCCGGGATCGACATCTTGCCCACCGTGGTCAGCGTCGCGGCCGAAGACCCCGACACCGCCGCGAAGATCGTGCAGCCCACCACATTGGTGTGCAGCAGCCCCCCCGGCAGCCCCGCCATCCAGGGCGCCAGCCCCTTGAACATGTCCTCGGAAAGCTTTGTTCTATATAATATTTCACCCATCCATATGAACAGGGGCAGCGCCGTGAGCGTCCAGCTCGATGACGAGGTCCAGATGGTGGTGATCATCGCGTCGCCGGCGGGACGGGTGGTGAACAGGGTCATGCCGACGAAGGCCACCCCCATCAGCGCCAGCCCGACCCAGACCCCGGTGCCGAGCAGGAAGAACAGCACGAACAGGAACACGGCGGTGAGAACGAACTGGTCCATCAGTCGCGCGCCTCCTGCGGATCGGAATCGGCGATGCCCTCATGGCCGGCGAAGATGATGCGCAGCAGGTGATCCCACAGCGCCACCGCCAGCAGAACCGCGCCCGCCGACATGGCCAGTTGCGGGATCCACATGGGCGTCGCGTCCTGCCCCTGGGATATGTCATGCAGCTTGGAGGACCAGTAATTCGCCTTGATCGCGTAGCGCGCGAAATAGGTGGCGGTGATCGCGGCGACGCCAAAGCACCAGATCTCGCCGAAGCGGCGCCAGCGCCCGAGATGGCTCAGCAGCAGCGACACCCGGATATGCGCCCCGTGATTGAGCGCATAGGCCAGCGAGAAGAACGAAGCCGAGGCCATGGCGTAGCCCGCGTAATTGGTCCCGCCCGGAAACACGTTGCCGGTCCAGCGCGCCACCATCTGCGCGACGATCAGCAGCAGGATGATCAGCAGGGACAGCGCGCCGATGGCGCCTCCTGCCAGATACAGCGCGTCCAGCATGCGCCTGATCGCCTTCATGCCAGGTCTCCATTTTTGTATTTTTTCAAGTTGTTGAAGCGCGTTTTTCAGGCATTGCGCGAAGTGCGGGCGCGCCGCCCGGCAGGCGCGATGGCGGCGCGGATCGATTGTCCGCGCCGCCGGTCTCGGTCCTGCGCTCCGGCTACTGCGCCTTGTAGGCGTCGAGGATCGCCTTGCCGTCGGCGCCCGCGGCCTCGATCCACTCGGCGGCCATGGTGGCGCCGATGGCGGCCAGTTCGCCCGCCAGCTTGTCGCCCGGCGGCTGCACGGTCATGCCGTTGGCCGCCAGCTCGGTCAGATACCAGCCCGCCAGTTCCCGCGCCCGCGTGGTGCCCGCGACCATGGCCAGCATCGCCGAGGAGCGCAGGCAGTTCTGCTGCTGCGCGTCGAGCGCGTCGAACGACTCCTTGTTGGCGAACACGGTGTTGCGCGGCAGCCAGGCCTGAGCGTCGTAGAAATAGCCCAGATGCTCCCACACCTTGCGGTCATATCCGGTGGAGCCGGACGAGATGAACGCCTCGGCGACCCCGGTGGCCAGCGCCTGGCTCAGCTCCGCCGCCTCGATCTGCACCGGCAGCATCTTGGCCAGTTCGGCGAGCCGCGCGGTGGCGGCGTTGTAGGCGCGGAACTTGGTGCCGGCCATGTCGGCGACGGAATTGATTTCCTTGTTGAAATACAGCCCCTGCGGCGGCCACGGCACGGCGTAGAGATAGACCAGATTCTGATCCGCCAGCACCTTTTCCAGCGTCGGCTGCGCTGCGTTCCAAAGCTTGTCGGAGGCCTCGAAGCTCGACGCCACGAAGGGCACGGAATCGACCCCGAACAGCGGATTCTCGTTCTGATGCGCCGACAGCAGCCGCTCGCCGATCTGCGCCTGCCCGGTCTGCACCGCGCGCTTGATCTCGTTGCCCTTGAACAGCGACCCGCCGCCATGGACGGTGATGGTCAGCGACCCGCCGGTGCAGATCCCCACCGCTTCGGCGAACAGCTTGCCGTTCTGGGTGTGGTAGTTGCCGTCGGAATAGGCCATCGGCATGTCCCAGCTTTCGGCGGAGGCCGCGCCGGCGCTCAATGCCAAGGCCGAGGCGGCGATCAGAATTCTTTTCATTGGGTCTCTCCCTGTTGGTTGTCCTGTCGGTGGTTCCGTTGGCGGGGCTCTTGCGACTTCCACGCTTGGTCGAGCCGCGGGAAATGTCAATGCCGCGCGCGCCCGCCCGCCCCCTGCCCGTTCCCTCGGCCCGCGCCTCCCGGGCCCGGCATCGGCGCGGCTCAGCGATCGAAGCGGTCCACCCGGCAGGCCGATCGTTCGGCGTTGTCGCGCCGCCCTGCGGCGATCGCCGCCGCCATGCGCCCCAGGCGCGGCCCGATGGTCAGGCCCACATGCTGCGAGCCGAAGGCGAAAATCACCTTGCGCGCCCTCGGCGATTCCCCCAGCAGCGGCAGGCTGTCTGCGGTCGAGGGTCGATGCCCCATCCAGGTTTCCTCCGCGTCAAAGTCCTGTGCGGGATACAGCGCCGCCGCGCCTTTGCGCAGCAGTTCCAGCGGCGCTCGGGACGGCGGCGCCTCCAGCCCGCCGAACTCCACCACGCCGGCGCAGCGCAACCCGTCGCGCATGGGGGTGGCGACGAACTTGCCGTCGGCGACCATGTAGGGGAAGGGCGGCGTCTGCGCCGCGCCGCGCAGAACCAGATGATAGCCGCGTTCGGTCTCCATGTTCACCCGATGCCCGAGCTTTTCCGCCAGCCGCCGCGACCATACGCCAGCGGCGAGGATCACCCGATCGGCGTCCAGCGTCTCGCCCCCCGCCAGCGTCACCGCGCCCTCGGGGGATATGTCGACGACCTCGGCGCGGCGAAACGCGCCGCCCTCGCGGCGAAAATGCGCCGCCAGCGCCGCCACGTAACCGCCGGGCGAGTCGATCCAGCCGTGATCGCGAAACACCGCCGCGAAATTGAAGGCCGGCGACAGCGCCGGGTCGCGGGCGGTCAAAGCGGCGCGGTCGCGCTCCTCCCACTCGAACCCATGGGCGCGGCGCATGGCGAAGCCCCAGGATTCCTTTTCGAAATCGGCGCGGCTGCGGTAGATATAGGCGTATTCATCCGTGCCGATGAAGCGTTCCGCCCCCGTGCCCCTGGCCAGCGAGAAATGCTGCTCGACGCTGTCGCCGGTGAGATCGGCGAGCGCCGCGACGATGCGTTCGACCTCGCCCTTGCGCCCGGATTTCAGGAACGGGACCAGCCAGGGCAGCAGGCGCGGCAGGTAGGCCCAGCGCAGGAAAAGCGGCGAGCCCGGGTCCAGCAGCATCGCCGGCGCCTTCAGCAGCAGCCCCGGGACCGCCACCGGCACCACCGCGCAGCGGGCCAGGATGCCGGCGTTGCCGTATGAGGTCTGCTCCGGGTCGCCCGGTTCCACCCGGTCGACCAGCGTCACCGCCCAGCCGTCGCGGCGCAGCCATTCGGCCGCCGCCACGCCGGTGATCCCGGCCCCGACGACGATCGCGGTCTGGCCCTCGGCCCCGCTCACGCGACCCACTCGGACACCGGCGCCGCCGCATCCTGCAACGGCTGCGCGATCACATCCACCAGCGTCGGCCCGTCATGGGCGAGCGCGGCTTGCAACGCGGCGTCCAGATCGCGCGGCGCCTCGACCCGCCAGCTTTTCAGCCCGTAGGCGGCGGCGATGGCGGCGTGGTCCGCACGCGAAAAATCCACCCCGAAATACCGCCCGCCGAAGCCGGTCTTCTGCCCGGCCTTGATCCAGCCGAACACCGCGTTGGAAAACACCAGCACGGTGATCGGCAGGTCCAGCCGCACCAGCGTTTCCAGTTCGCCGACGCTCATGCCGAAGGACCCGTCGCCGGTCAGGCAGACGGTTTTCGCCCCGGGCCGTCCGATCTGCGCGCCGATCGCCGCCCCCAGCGCGTAGCCCAGGGCGCCATGGGCGCGGTTGGAGATGAAATGCCGCCCCGGCCGCGGCCAGTCGAACCAGGCCGAGACATAGGGGCACGGGGTTCCCGGATCGGCGCAGATCACGGCGTCGTCGGGCAGCAGGCGGGCCAGCGCCGCGATCACCCGCTCCGGGCGGATGGGTTTTTCGCTCGATCCCGCCAGCGGCGCGAACGCCGCGCGCCTGGCGGCTCGCGCCGTCGCCGCCTTTGCGGCGCCGCCGAAGCCGCGCGCCGCGCCCGCTGCCGTCTGCGCCCCATTCAACGCCCCATTCAAAGCCCCGTTCAAAGCCGCCAGCGCCAACCGCGCATCGCCGATCAGCGCGACCTCGGTGTCATAGCAGGCCCCGGGCACGGCCGGGTCGCTGTCGAGATGCAGGATGCGCGTCCCCGGGGCCGGGCTGCGCCAGCGTTCGGTGGTCACCGATCCGGCGCGGCAGCCGATGAAAAACACCAGATCGGCGGCGTCCGTCACCGCGCGCGTCGCCGGCACGCCGCCATTCGATCCCACGACGCCGACGCAGCAGGGATGGGCGGAGGCCAGCGCCCCCTGCCCGCTCACCGACATGCAGACCGGGATGTCGAGCGCCGAGGCGAAGGCCGCCAGCTCCGCCTCCGCCCCCGCCAGCACCACGCCGCCGCCGCAGATGATCACCGGCGCGCTTGCCGACAGCAGCGCCGCCAGCACTGCGTCGACCGCCCCCGGATCCGGCCCCGCGGGCAACGCCGGGAACCGCCCGTAGCGCGGATCGGCCCAGATTTCGGCTTCATCGACCGGGGCCTTCTGCACGTCGAAAGGCAGCGCCAGATGCGCCGCGCCCGGCCGGCCCGTGGTCATCTCGCGAAACGCCCGGCGCACCATGCGCGCCAGCAGCGCCGCGTCGCGGATCACCCCGTTCCATTTGGTGACCGGGCGGAACAGCGCCTCCTGATCCAGTTCGGTCAGCGGGTAACGCCCCGCCGAAGTCGTGGCCACGTCGGAATTGATCGCCAGCACCGGCACGGAGCTTTCGTTCGCCTCCGCCAGCCCCGGCAGGATATAGGTCGCGCCGCCGCCCGACGGCCCCTCGCACACCCCCACGCGCCCGGTCACGCGCGCATAGCCGTCGGCCATGTAGGCGGCGTGGCGTTCGTCGCGGGTCAGCACATGGGTCATGGGGTGATCGAGCCGCGCCAGCGCGTCGTAGAACGGCAGCGAGGTGTCCCCGCACAGCCCGAACACATGGCGCACCCCATGGGCGGCGAGCATCCGCACCATGGCCTCCGCGCCGTTGGAGGCGTTTCGCGCGCGCTCGCCCATCGCTTTCTCCCGCCTTGCAATGGGCGCAGGTTCCGCCGATTGTCAGGGCCTGTCAATCGGCCAGTTGACCAGTCCGCCGGGCGCGCGCGACCGGCGGGGGCGCGGCGCAGGAACGGGCACAGGAACAGGAACAGGGGCGGGCATGATCGTCGAGGGCGGAAAGTCCGTATACGGCGCCGAAATCGGCATTCTCATGCTCGAGGCCCGGTTTCCCCGCATTCCCGGCGACATGGGCAACGCCCGCAGCTGGCCGTTTCCGGTGCGCTATCGCGTGGTGCGCGGGGCCTCGCCGGATCTGGTGGTGCGCCGCGGGGCCGAGGGGCTGCTGCCGGCCTTCATCGCCGCCGGGCGCGAACTGATCGCCGATGGCTGCGCGGGCATCGCCACCAATTGCGGCTTCCTGTCGGTGTTTCAGGCGGATCTTGCGGCGGCGCTTGGGGCGCCGGTGGCCAGTTCGGCGCTGATGCAGGCGGCGATGATCGACGCCCTGCTGCCGCCGGGGCGACGGGTCGGGGTGCTGACCGTGTCCGCCGAGACCCTGAGTCCCGCCCATCTCGCCGCCGCCAACGTGCCCACGGGAACCCCGGTGGCGGGGGTCGAGACCGGGCGCGAATTCACCCGCGTGATCCTCGGCGACGAACCGCGCATGGATGTGGCGGCCGCCCGCGAGGATCTGCTGGACGCGGCGCGGGGGCTGGTCGCCAGGTCGCCGGAGGTCGGCGCGATTCTGCTGGAATGCACCAACATGACCCCCTTCGCCGCCGACATCGCCGCCGCCACGGCGCGCCCGGTGCATTCGATCCATGATTTCATCTGCTGGTTCCAGTCGGGCCTGCGCCCGGCGCGATTCCCCGCGCCGGTCTGACCGCCGCGCAGCCGGCGCAACAAAGGGAGCGACCATCCCATGAGCAATCCTCACGACGACCCCATCCCGGTCCGCGCCGGCCCCGCCGCGCGCATGGGCGCCCTTTGGTGGACATTCCTGCTGCGCGGGCTGGCCTTCGCCGCTTTCGGGCTGTTCGCGCTGCTGCGCCCGGGGGCCAGCCTGCTGGCGCTGGTCTGGATCATCGGCGCCTATCTGATCCTCGACGGGCTCGTCGGGCTGCTGGCGAGCGACAAGTCGCAGGGCGGGCGGCGCATGACCCGGGCGCTGATCGGGGTCGGCATCGGGGCGGCGGCGCTGCTGGCGCCGGGGCTGACCGAACGGGTGCTGATCGTGCTGCTGGCGCTGTGGCTGATCTGGCTCGGCGTCGATCTGTTCATCTCGGGGCGCGAGATCAGCCGCCTGACCGGCGATGACGCCACGCTGCGCAACATCGGGGCGGCGCTGACGCTGCTGGGCGCGGCGACGCTGATCTGGAACGGCGTCGGCGAGGCGCTGGTCGCCTGGCCGCTTGGCTTCTCGGCGCTCGGCGTCGGCGCGGCGCTGATCTACACGGCGCTGCTGCTGCGCCGGATCCGCAATCGGCTGACCCCGGTCTGAGCCGCATGGCGCCGGGGCCGGGCGGCCTCGCGCCGCGCGGCCGGCATATTGGACTTGCATTCGCCGCCCGCGTGGGCGTCAAGTGGCCGCGCAAGTCCGGCAATCAGGGAAGCGCGCCCATGTCCTCGCCCATGTCCATGCTCAAGATCCTCATCCTCAACGGCCCCAATCTCAACCTGCTGGGGCTGCGCGAGCCCGAGATCTACGGCGCCGACACGCTGGAGGCCATCGGCGCGCGCTGCGCCGATCAGGCGGCGCTGCTGGGGCTGGAGCTGGAGTTCCGCCAGTCCAACCACGAAGGCGCGCTGGTCGACGCCATCCACGCCGCCCGCGACGCTTGCGCCGCCATCATCATCAACGCCGGGGCCTACACCCACACATCGGTGGCGATCATGGACGCCCTGCGCGCCTTCGACGGCAAGATCATCGAATTGCACCTGTCCAACACCCACCGCCGTGAATCGTTCCGGCATCATAGCTACATCAGCTGCGTCGCCGACGGCGTGATCATGGGGTTCGGCGCGCGCGGCTACATGCTGGCGCTGGACGCGGCGGCGCAGATGCTTGAGGAGGCGGCTGCGTGAACGCCCGCCAATCCGCGCCCCTGCCCAAGCCCCTGCCCAAGCCCCGACTCAAGCCCGGACTCAAGCCCCGACCCGCACATCGCGCTTCCGCCGCGCCCCGACCCGCGCGACCTCCGGCGTGAGCGCCGCATCCGCCGTCCGCAGCGCCCGGGACAACCGCCCCGTCGCCGCGGCCGCCTGGATGTTCGGGGCGCTCAGCGGATTTTCGCTGATGGCGATCGCCGGGCGCGAGGTGGCGGCCTGGCTCGACACTTTCGAACTGATGGCCTACCGGTCGCTGATCGGGCTTGGCATCGTGCTCGCCGTCACCGCGCTGCGCCCCGACGCCGGGCCGATCCGCGCGCGCAGGCTGAAGCTGCATCTGGGGCGCAACATCGCGCATTTCTTCGGCCAGAACCTGTGGTTCTTCGCCGTCACCATGATCCCGCTGGCGCAGCTTTTCGCCTTTGAATTCACCTCGCCTCTCTGGGTGACGCTGCTGGCGCCGCTGCTGCTGGGCGAGACCATGACCCGCGCCCGGCTGATCGCCGCGGCGATCGGGTTTGCCGGCATCCTCATCGTCGCCCAGCCTGGTCACCTGGGCTTCGGGGTCGGCCAGATCGCGGCGTTGTCGGCGGCCGTGGGATTCGCCGGCACGGTGATCTTCACCAAGAAGCTGTCGCGCACCGAAAACGTGATCTCGATCCTGTTCTGGATGACCGCCATGCAGGCGGTTTTCGGCCTGGTCTTCGCCGGGATCGACGGCGACATGACCCTGCCCGACGCGCATTCGGCGCCCTGGGTCGCGCTGGTGGCGCTGTGCGGGCTGGGCGCGCATTTCTGCGTCACCAAGGCGCTTGGCTGCGCGCCGGCCTCGGTTGTCGCGCCCATGGAATTCATCCGCCTGCCGATGATCGCCATGATCGGCGTCATGCTTTACGGCGAACCGCTGGACATCGCGGTCTTCGTCGGCGCCGGGCTGGTGTTCGCGGCCAATCTGATGAATCTGCGCGCCGAGCGCCGCCGCCTGCGCACGCTTGCCTCCGAACGCTGACGCCGGCGGTCATGGGGCGGGACGGGCGCCTGGCGGCCGCGTCGCCCCGGCGGCGTGAAAAGCCTTTTACGCGGCGCCGCAGCATGCTAAGGGCGCCGCAGTATCCCCGCCTTTCGCGCCGCCCCCGTGACGAGCATCCGGCCGGCGCCTATTCATGCAGGAGCAGCCATGAACATCGACGCCATTCCCGCCGGCAAGAACCCGCCTTCCGACATCAACGTGGTGATCGAGATCACCGGCGGCGCCGGCGGCGGCGCGCCGGTCAAATACGAGATCGACAAGGATTCGGGCGCGGTGTTCGTGGATCGCATCGTCAACACGCCGATGTTCTACCCCTGCAATTACGGCTTCGTGCCCAACACCCTGCATGACGACGGCGACCCCACCGACGTGCTGGTGCTGTGCGATTTCGACCTCGCGCCGGGGGTCGTCATCCGCTGCCGCCCCGTGGGCGTGCTGAAGATGGAGGACGACGGCGGCATGGATGACAAGCTCATCGCCGTGCCGGTGGAAAAGGTCGATCCGTTCCAGGCCCATATCCAGGACCTGACCGACGTGCCCGCCAAGACCCGCGACCGCATCAAGCATTTCTTCGAACACTACAAGGATCTCGAGGAAGGCAAATGGGTGAAGGTCATCGGCTGGGGCGACAAGGCCGAGGCCGAATCCATCCTGCAGGTCTCGGTGGACCGCATCGCCAACAAATAGGGCGGCGCCTTGGCGATGGCGACAGCCCGGCGGCGCCCCCGCCGGGCTGTCGTCGTTTCAGGCCGGCGGCGCGATCAGGGCCGGATGTAGGCGTAGCCCTGCATCTGCAGCTCCACCAGCTGCACCACGCCGGAGGGCACCTGCACCGCCTCGTCGATCAGTTCGACCGGCTTGCCGGATTTCTCGCTCATGCGCCGCATGGTGTTGCCGCAGGCGGCGAAGGTCAGGTTCTCGTTTTCCAGCGACATGGCGGCGATGCGGGCGGCGACCGGGCTGGTGTCGGCGCGCAGCATGTGCAGGCCGGGGCCGTAGGCGACGATCTGGATCTCCACCTCGCGGCCCTGCGCCTCGTAGTATCTGGTGACGTTGGCGGCGTTGTTGAGCGCCATGTTCATGCGCTTGGGGTCGTTGTCATCCACATGGATGGCGATGCGCACGGGAGGCTTTTCCTCGGCGCCCAGCGGCGCGGCGGACAGCAGCATGAGCGCGACGAGCGCCCCGGCGAGACAGCGAAGCATGATTTCTCTCCTGTTCCGTTGTTCCAATGAACGAATGCAGTGTCGCGCCACAAGTTGCGTCTGGCAACTCACGCCATGCGGCGCGCCCCCATGGCGGCTTTTCTTTCCGCCCGCGACCGATTAGGGATTCGGTCCTGACCATCGCGAGGCCGCACATGCTTTACGATTCCCCGCAATCCTGGCTTGAGGCGCCGCGCAAATCCGTGGCGCTGATCGGCATGTCCGGCGTCGGCAAGACCCGCATATCGGCGATGATGCGCGAACAGGGCGACTGGTTCCATTACTCGGTGGATTACCGCATCGGCACGCGCTACCTGGGCGAACGCATCACCGACGATTTCAAGCGCGAGGCGATGAAGAACCCGGTGCTGCGCAAGCTGCTGCGCACGGATTCGATCCGCATCAAGTCCAAGCTCAGCTTTCACAACCTCACGCCGCTGTCGCTGTGGCTGGGCAAGCCCGGCGATCCGGCGCGCGGCGGCGTGCCCATCGACGACTACATCCAGCGCCAGCGCCTGCATCGCGAGGCCGAGATCGACGCCACGCTGGATGCGCGCCGGTTTTCCCGACTGGCGCGGGACCTGTATGATTTCACGCATTTCATCTGCGACACTTCGGGGTCGATCTGCGAGGTGGTCGATCCCTCGGATCGCCACGATCCGGTGATGAGCGCGCTGGCGAGCACGGTTCTGCCGGTCTATATCCGCGGCGACGACGCGCATGAGGCGGCGCTGAAGGCGCGATTCGATCTGGCCCCGAAACCGATCTACTATGCCGAATCCATGTTGGCGCAGGGCTGGGCCGAATATCTCGCCACCCATGACGTGGCCCCCGACAAGGTCGATCCCGACGCCTTCATCCGCTGGGGCTTCGCGCGCCAGATCGCCCATCGCCGGCCGCTCTACCAGGCCATGGCCGACATGTGGGGCGTCACCGTCGAGGCCGAAGACATCGCCGCCGTGGAAATCGAGGCCGATTTCATCGCGCTGATCGCCGCGGCGCTGGCGCGGCGATTCGCGACATGAAGAAAGTCGCGCAAGTCAGGGAATTCATTTAAAAATGCCAATAAGAATCCCCACCGGACTGCCCGCCATCGAACTGCTCGCGCGCGAGGGGGTGATGGTGATGTCCGAGGAGACCGCGCATCGCCAGGACATTCGCCCCCTGCAGATCGGACTGCTGAACCTGATGCCCAACAAGCAGCGCACCGAAAGCCAGTTCGCCCGGCTGATCGGCGCCACGCCGCTGCAGATCGAACTGACGCTGATCCGCATGGGCTCGCACAAGGCCAAGAACACCGCCGCATCGCATCTCGAGGCGTTCTACACCACCTTCGCCGAGGCGAAATCGCGGAAATTCGACGGGCTGATCATCACCGGCGCGCCCATCGAACTGCTGGATTTCGAGGCGGTCGCCTACTGGAGCGAGCTGTGCGAGGCCTTCGCCTGGACCCAGACCCATGTGCATTCGACGCTGGCGATCTGCTGGGGCGCGCAGGCCATGCTGCACCATTTTCACGGCGTCGCGAAGCATCCGCTGGCGCACAAGGCCTTCGGCTGCTTCCGGCATCGCAACCTGGCGCCGGCCTCGCCCTATCTGCGCGGGTTCTCGGATGATTTCGTCATCCCGGTGAGCCGCTGGACCGAAATCCGCGAATCCGAACTGCCCGCCGCCACCCGCCTGCTGGCCGCCGCGCCGGAAACCGGGCCCTGCCTGCTGGAGGATCCGGGGCGGCGCGCGCTCTACATGTTCAACCACATCGAATACGACACCACATCGCTGAAAGAGGAATACGACCGCGACATGAGCAGGGGCGAGGCCATCGCCCTGCCGGTCAACTACTATCCCGACGACGACCCTTCGCGGATGCCCGAAAACCGCTGGCGCAGCCATGCGCATCTGCTGTTCGGCAACTGGATCAACGAGATCTACCAGTCGACCCCCTACGACATGGCGCGCATCGGCGCGCCCTGATCCGGCCCGCGGCTTGCCGTCGCGCCGCTGTCGGGCCATGCTGAGCCGCCAGAAGGCGCGACGAGGTGAAGGATGACCAGCGACAGCGACGAAAAGCCCTTCGGGGGCGCGATATCCGATTTCTTCGCCAACGCCGCCCCGAAAGACGTGCGCGAGGCCATCGAGAACGCCGGGCGAAAGGACATCATCGCGCCGGGGTATCCCTACGAGAAACGCCTCGGCGCCAAGGCCTACGCAAAGCGGTTCGCGGCGCTGCAGATCGAACTGGTGCGCATGCAGCACGGGCTGCGCGACGCCGGCGGGCGGCTGGTGGTGGTGTTCGAGGGCCGCGACGCCGCGGGCAAGGGCGGATCCATCAAGCGGCTCACCGAAAACATCAACCCGCGCGGCGCCCGCGTCGTGGCGCTGACCGCGCCCAGCGACGCGGAGCGCGGCGAGTGGTATTTCCAGCGCTACATCCGGCATCTGCCCACGGCGGGCGAAATCGCGCTGTTCGACCGGTCCTGGTACAACCGCGCGGTGGTGGAGCGCATTTTCGGGTTCTCCACCGAGGCCCAGCGCGAGCGGTTCTTTCACCAGACCCCGCCTTTCGAGACCGCGCTGGTCGAGGACGGCGTGACGCTGATCAAGATCTGGCTGACCATCAGCCGCGCCGAACAGCTGCGCCGCTTTCTGGCGCGCGAATCCGACCCGCTGAAGCAGTGGAAGCTGTCCCGGATCGATGTCGACTCCCTGTCCCGCTGGGATGAGTATTCCCGCGCCATCGCCGACATGTTCGCGCGCACCCATCACGCCGCCGCGCCCTGGACGGTGATTCGCGCCGACGACAAGCGCCGCGCCCGGCTGGAGGTCATGCGCCGGGTGCTCGGCGCGGTGGATTACCCCGGCAAGCGGCCCGAGTCGGTGGGCGCCCCCGACCCCGCCATCACCGGCGATCCCCTGAGCGTGCCGATCCGATGAGCGCCCGGCTTGCGTTGCATACCGCGCCGCGCGCTCTATAACCGCTTGCATGGACGGGCGAAACGACAGCGGCGGCGATGCGGGCGACGATGCGGGCGGCGACGGCCCCAGGCGGCGCGGCTATCACCATGGCAACCTGCGCGAAGCCTTGCTGGACGCCGCCAGGCAGCTGATCGCCGACAAGGGCCCGCACGGCTTCACCTTCGCGGAAATCGCCCGGCTCGCCGGGGTCTCCGCCGCCGCGCCCTACCGGCATTTCAAATCGCGCGAGGATCTGATCGCCGAAACCGCCCGGCGCGGCTTCGAACTGTTCGCCGATCTGCTGGAGCGCGCCTGGGACAACGGCCGGCCCTCGGCGCTGTCGGCGTTCGAATCCGTGGGGCGGGCCTATCTGGCCTTCGCCCGGCGCGAACCCGCCTATTACATCGCCATGTTCGAGGCCGGCGTGCCCATGCGCGGCGACCCGGCGCTGCTGGCGGCCTCGGAAAAGGCCATGGGGGTGATGTACGCCGCCTCCGAGGCGCTGGCCATGAAGCTGCCGCCCGACAAGCGCCCGCCGGTGCGAATGATGAGCTATCATATCTGGGCGATGTCCCATGGCGTGGTGGAACTGTTCGCCCGCGTCCCCGGCGACCCCCGGGCGCCGATTTCGGCCGAAGACCTGCTGGAAACCGGTTCGATGATCTATCTGCGCGGGCTCGGCCTGATCCGCAATGACGACTGACCTCGCCCGGCGCGGGTCCGAAAAATATTCCGAAAACACTTGAACGGACCCGGATTGCCACCACGTATGTAAATGTAATTAACATTCACATCCACGACAAGGGAGCATGGCGCATATGGAAACGATCATCGACTGGCTCAGGCGGGCTGAAGCTCAGCTCGACGAATGGGGCAAACCGGCCTGGATCGCCGTGATGGTGCTGGGTTTCGTCATGGTCTGGCCGCTCGGCCTCGCCATCCTGATTTACATGCTGTGGAGCAATCGCATGGGCTGCAATCATCGTCACAACCGCAAATGGGGCCGGCGCAAGGCCCGCCGCGCCACCGGGAACGCCGCTTTCGACGCCTATCGCGACGAAACCCTGCGCCGGCTCGAAGAAGAGCAATCCGAGTTCGAAGATTTTCTGGAACGCCTGCGTCAGGCCCGCGACAAGTCCGAGTTCGACCAGTTCATGAGCGACCGCAGCCGCCCGGAATCGGACGACGCGCAGCCCGCTGGCTGACCCGAGGGCCGCATTGAACGCCCCGAGCGCGCCCCTGCCAGACGCCCGCCCGACGCCGCCCCCGCGCGGCGCCGGCGCGACATCGCCCGCAGGGCCGGCGGCGCGCGCGTCATGGGCGACCCGGGGCATTCCCCGCAAAACCTCTGCGATCAATTGGTGACGCCCCGCCGACGGGCTGCTACCGTCGGATCCAGTTCGAGCGGATCGGAATACCCATGAGTCACCACAGCGGCAGGATCGCGCCCCAGTTCTTCGTCACCGCACCGCAGCCCTGCCCCTATCTCGAGGGCAGATCGGAGCGCAAGCTGTTCACCACCCTGCGCAACCCCGATGCGGCGGCGGTCAACGACCTGTTGTCGCTGCGCGGCTTCCGGCGCAGCCAGGGGGTGGTGTATCGCCCCTCCTGCGCGGGCTGCTCGGCCTGCCTCTCGACCCGCATTCCGGTGGCGGATTTCCGCCCCAGCCGGTCGCAGCGCCGGTTGCTGCGGCGCAACGCCGATCTCACCCGACAGGCCTCGGCGGCCAGCGCCACCGACGCGCAATACGCGCTGTTTCGCGCCTATCTCGACAGCCGCCACGCCGAGGGCGGCATGGCCGAAATGGACGTGTTCGAATTCGCCGCGATGATCGAGGAAACGCCCGTGCGCACCCGCGTGGTCGAATACACCCGCCGCGACGCGGGTGAAAACGCGGGTGAAAACGGGGGCGAAATTGGGGGCGACACGCTGGTCGCCGCCTGCCTCACCGACGTGCTCTCGGACGGGCTGTCCATGGTCTATTCCTTCTTCGACCCGCAGGAAAACCGCCGCAGTCTCGGCGCCTACATGATCCTCGACCATGTGGACATCGCGCGTCAGGCCGGGCTGCCCTATGTCTATCTGGGCTATTGGGTGCCGGGCTCGTCGAAGATGGATTACAAGTCGCGTTTCTCGCCCTTCGAGATCTATCAGGGCGAATCCTGGCGCCGGGTCGAATCCGCGAAAAGCGTCTCGGTGGACGAACACCCGCTGTCCGTCGATCCCATCGCCGAACAGGTGGCCCGGCTGATGAACTGCTGAGCCGGCCCGCGAGGGGCGGCCGCGCCCCGGGTTTGATCCGGGGTCGCGCTGGCAGAGGCTGAAACGCGAAACGGCCCCCGAAACCGGGGGCCGTTCGCGTGCAGGGGCCGCGCTCGCGGCTAGCGGTTCATGCGGTGTTCGATCAGGTGCTCCACCACCGACGGATCCGCCAGCGTCGAGGTGTCGCCCAGCGTGTCGAATTCGTTTTCGGCGATCTTGCGCAGGATGCGGCGCATGATCTTGCCCGAGCGGGTCTTGGGCAGGCCCGGCGCCCACTGGATGAGGTCGGGGCTGGCGATGGGGCCGATTTCGTGGCGCACCCAGTTGCGCAGCTCGGCCTTGAGATCGTCGGCGTAGTCCTCGCCCTCCATCAGCGTGACGTAGCAGTAGATCCCCTGCCCCTTCACCGGGTGCGGATAGCCGACCACCGCCGCCTCGGACACCTTGGGATGAGCCACCAGCGCCGATTCGATCTCCGCCGTGCCCATGCGATGGCCCGAGACGTTGAGCACGTCATCCACCCGCCCGGTGATCCAGTAATAGCCGTCCGCGTCGCGCCGGCAGCCGTCGCCCGAAAAGTAATAGCCCTTGTAATGCTCGAAATAGGTGGACACGAAGCGGTCGTGATCGCCGAATATGGTGCGCATCTGCCCTGGCCAGCTGTCCGAGATCGCCAGCACCCCCTTGGCCTCCATGGCGTCGATCTCCTTGCCGCTTTCATCGAGGATCACCGGCTTCACCCCGAAGAACGGCCTTGTCGCCGATCCCGGCTTGGTCGTGGTGGCGCCGGGCAGCGGGGAGATGAGGATGCCGCCGGTCTCGGTCTGCCACCAGGTGTCCACGATCGGGCATTTCGAATGGCCCACATGGTGGTTGTACCATTCCCAGGCCTCGGGATTGATCGGCTCGCCCACCGAGCCCAGGATCCGCAGGCTCGACAGATCGGCGCGATCGACGAAATCCGGCCCCTTGCCCATCAGCGCGCGGATGGCGGTGGGGGCGGTGTAGAAGATGTTGACCTTGTGCTTGTCGCACACGTCCCAGAACCGGCCCGCATCCGGGTAGGTGGGCACGCCCTCGAACATCAGCGTTGTGGCGCCGTTGGCCAGCGGCCCGTAGACGATGTAGCTGTGCCCGGTCACCCAGCCGACATCGGCGGTGCACCAGTAGACGTCGCCGTCATGGTAGTCGAACACGTATTGATGGGTCATCGAGGCGAAGACCAGATAGCCCCCCGAACTGTGCACCACCCCCTTGGGCTGTCCGGTGGAGCCCGAGGTGTAGAGCACGAAGAGCGGGTCCTCGGCGTTCATCTCGACCGGGTCGCAGTGGTCGGGCGCGCGATCCGCCTCCTCGTGATACCAGACGTCGCGCCCCGGGTTGAAGCCCACCTCGCCGCCGGTGCGCCGCACCACCAGGCATTTCACGTCGTCGCCGCACTTGCCCAGCGCCTCGTCGACATTGGATTTCAACGGCGTGGCGCGGCCGCCGCGCGGGGCCTCGTCCGCGGTGATCACCAGCTTGGCGCCGGCGCCCCGGATCCGGTCGGCCAGCGCATCGGGCGAGAACCCGGCGAACACCACCGAATGCACCGCGCCGATGCGCGCGCAGGCCAGCATGGCGTAGGCGGCCTCGGGGATCATCGGCAGATACATCACCACCCGATCGCCCTTCGCCACGCCCATGGCGTGCAGGACATTGGCGAACTTGCAGACCTCGGCGTGCAGCTCGCGATAGCTGATCCGCTTCGAAAGCCCCGGATCGTCGCTTTCCCAGATGATCGCGGTCTGGTCGCCGCGGGTCTCCAGATGCCGATCCACGCAATTGGCGCAGACGTTCAGCGTGCCGTCCTCGAACCACTTGACCGACACGTCGGGGTATTCGAACGTGGTGTTCTTCACCTTCGCATACGGCTTGATCCAGTCGATCCGCTTGCCGTGCTCGCCCCAGAACGCGTCGGGGTCGGCGATCGAGGCGGCGTACATCTTCTCGTAGCCGGCCGCGTCCACATGGGCGTTGGCGACGATGTCGGCCGAGGGCGGATAGCTGTGTTGTTCAGTCATGGCGCAATCCCTGCATGGGTTCCCGATGGCGGACAGGGCGCGCGCCCCATCTGCCGCTTGCGTGGTCCGCTGACGTGTCGCCGCCCGGATGCGGCGCCGCGCCAGACGCTTGAAATCAGATGGCGAGATACTCGTGCCGCAGGTCCTCGTTTTCAAGCACCTCTTCGGCCGTCGCGTCAAACACCACCTGGCCCATGTCGAGGATGATCGCCCGATCCGCCAGCTTCAGCGCCGCGACGGCGTTCTGCTCGACGATGATGGTGGTGATGCCCAGCGCCTTGATCTCGGCCAGGGTGCGTTCGATTTCATGCACGATCACCGGCGCGAGCCCCTCGTAGGGTTCGTCCAGCAGCAGCAGCTTGATGTCGCGGGCCAGCGCCCGGCCGATGGCCAGCATCTGCTGCTCGCCGCCCGACAGCGTCGTGCCCTCCTGCTTGCGCCGTTCGCCGAGACGCGGGAACAATTCGTAGATGTGCTCGATGCTCCAGCCGTGGGGCGGGGCGATCTGGGCCAGCTGGAGGTTCTCCTCCACCGTCAGCCCCTGGATGATGCGCCGGTCCTCGGGCACCAGCGCCACGCCCTCGCGCGCGGCCTGATGGGCGGTCATCTCGTGCAGCGCCTTGTGGTCGAGCCGGATCTCGCCACGGGTCAGGCGCGGATTGTCGAGCCGCGCGATGGTGCGCAGCGTCGATGTCTTGCCGGCGCCGTTGCGCCCCAGCAGGGCGACGATCTCGCCCTCGTGGATGTTGAAGCTGACGCCCTGCACGATGTAGCTTTCACCGTAATAGGCGTGCAGGTCCCAGGCCGAGAAGAACGCCGGCGCGGTGCCGAGGCTGCGGCTGTTGGCGGCGCGGCCATGGCCGCGATCGTCTTGCGGGGTCATTCCTGCGCTCCTCCCAGATAGGCTTCCTGCACCAGCTTGTTGCCCTTGATGTTCTCGGGCAGGTCCTCGACGATCACATGGCCCTGGGCCAGCACGCTGATCCGGTCGGCGAGCGAGAACACCACATGCATGTCGTGCTCGATCACCACCTTGGTGATGCCGCGTTCATGGCTGAGGCGCTGCAGCAGGTCGATGGTGGCGTTGGTGTCGGCGCGCGCCATGCCGGCGGTGGGCTCGTCGAGCAGCAGCAGCCGCGGATCCTGGATCAGGCACATGGCCATTTCCAGCCGCCGCTTGTCGCCGCGCGACAGGACCCCGGCCTCCATGGCCTTCTTGTCCGCCATGTTCACGTCCTCCAGCGTGTGCAGCGCCAGATCGCGAATCTCGTTTTCGTCCTCCAGCCGCCGCCAGCCGTTCAGCGTGAAGGCCCCGTCGCGCCTGGCCAGCGCCGGGATCATCACGTTTTGCAGCACGGTGAGATCCTCGAATATCTCGGGGGTCTGGAACACCCGCGACACCCCGGCCTGGTTGATCTCGTGGGGCTTCAGCCCCAGCAGCGATTGGCCGTTGAACATCACCGTGCCGGTGTCGGGCGTCAGCCGGCCGACGAAGCAGTTGAGCAGCGTCGACTTGCCGGCGCCGTTGGGGCCGATGATGGCGTGGATCGTGCCCTCCTCGACCGTGAGGTTGACGTCGTCAAGCGCCTTCAGGCCGCCGAAGCGCTTGTTGACGTTCTGGACTTGCAGGATGGTTGCCATGATCTCGCCTCCCTCACTCGGCCGGATTTCGGCTGGCGTCCGGGGCGGCGCCTGGCGCGCCGCCCTTGCCGCCGCCCTGGATCAGGCGCCCGATGCGCTGCGCCCCTTCGACCAGCCCGCCGGGCAGGAAGATGACGATGACCATGAACAGCACGCCCAGCGTCAGGTGCCAGCCCTCGCCCACGAACAGCGAGGACACCGACACCACCGGATCGCGCAGCGCGTCGGGAAGGAAAGCAAACACGTCCATCAGTTCGGACTTGTTGTAGGCCGAGAAGATGTTCTCGAAATACTTGATCAGCCCCGCGCCCAGCACCGGCCCCAGCAGCGTGCCGGCGCCGCCGAGGATGGTCATCAGCACCACCTCGCCGCTGGCCGTCCACTGCATGCGTTCCGCGCCGGCCAGCGGATCGGTGGCCGCCAGCAGCCCGCCCGCAAGCCCGGCGTACATGCCCGAGATCACGAAGGCCGCCAGCGTGTAGGGCCGGGTGTTGAGCCCGGTGTAGTTCATGCGGTTCTGGTTCGATTTCACCGCCCGCAGCATCATGCCGAAGGGCGAGCGGAACACCCGCATGGAGATGTAGAAGCACATGATCAGCAGCGCGGCGGCGACGTAGAAGCCGACGTTGAACTGAATGTCCATGCCGAGGATGTCGGATTTCCAGGTCTGATTCATCGGCAGGCCGAAGAAATTGGTCACCGGCAGCTGCCCGTCGGTGAGCGATTCGCCGAACAGCCGGTTGTCGGTGGGCCGGATCTGCAGCCCGGTCTCGCCGTTGGTGATCGGGGTCAGCACCGAATAGGCGAGGTTGTAGCTCATCTGCGCGAAGGCCAGCGTCAGGATCGAGAAGTAGATCCCGGACCGGCGCAGGGTGATGAAGCCGATCAGCAGCGCGAACAGCCCCGACAGGATCACCGCGAAGACGATGCTGGGCACCACGTTCATGCTCAGCAGCTTGAACGACCACACCGCGGTGTAGGATCCCACGCCCAGGAAGGCCGCATGGCCGAAGCTGAGATAGCCGGTCAGGCCGAACAGCAGGTTGAAGCCGATGGCGAAGATGCCGTAGATGGCGAATTTCTGCAGCAGGTCCGGGTAGCCGGCCCCGAACGGCGCCAGCAGGATCGGCGAGGCCAGCACCACGATGACGAAGATCGCCAGCAGCATCGCGTCGGAGGTTTTCGTGTTGGTCATGGCTCAGTCCTCCATTACGCCCTTGCGCCCCAGCAGGCCGCGCGGACGGGTCAGCAGGATGACGACGGCGACGAGGTAGATGATGATCTGGTCGATCCCGGGCAGCAGGTTCTTGATCTCGTTCATGGAGGCGAAGCTCTGCAGGATGCCGAGCAGGAACCCCGCCAGCACCGCGCCGCCCAGCGACCCCATGCCGCCGACCACCACGACCACGAAGCTCAGCACCAGGAAATCCATGCCCAGATGGTAGTCGGGGCTGAGGATCGGCGCATACATCACCCCCGCAAGCCCGGCCACCGCCGCGGCCAGCCCGAACATCAGCGTGAAGCGCTTGTCGATGTCGATGCCCAGCAGGCCGACGGTTTCGCGATCCGCCATGCCGGCGCGCACCACCAGCCCGAAGGTGGTGAATTGCAGGAAGGCGAACACCGCGCCGATGATCAGCGCCGCGAACAGGAAATACACCAGGCGCCACAGCGGATAGACCACGTTGCCCGCGTCAAAGCCCATCATCACGCCGAAATCGGCCATGCCGCGGAACGCCTCGGGGGCGGGCTGCGGGATCGGGTTGGCCCCGAAGGTGGCCTTGACGATCTCCTGCAGCACGATGGCCAGCCCGAAGGTGACGAGGATCTGGTCCGCGTGGGGGCGCTTGTAGAAATACTTGATCAGCCCGCGTTCCATGACCACGCCGACCAGCAGCATGAACGGTATCGCCAGCAGCATGGACAACGGCACCGAATAGTCGATCACCCAACTGCCGACATCGCCCAACCAGCTTTCCACATACGGGCGGCGGATCTCCACCGGCGTGCCCCAGGCGGTCTTCTTGATCGGGTCGAGGAACACCTGTTCGAGCGACACCAGGTTGTTGAAGGCCACCACGCAGAAGCTGCCCAGCATGAACAGCGCGCCATGGGCGAAGTTGACCACGCCCAGCGTGCCGAAGATCAATGTCAGGCCGAGAGCGATCAGCGCATAGGCGCTGCCCTTGTCCAGCCCGTTCAGAATTTGCAGGACGATCGCGTCCATTTCGTCGGCTCCTCATTGCATTGAGTCCGATCCGCCGGCCGCGCGCGGGCGGCGGCGCTGCCGGGTCCGGCCTGGCTGGCCGGGAAAAGCCGCCGCCGTCCCGGATGCGGTCGGGACGCGCGGCGCAGGCGCGGAGAGGGTCGCCCGCCCCCGCTCGCAAGCGGGGGCGGGCGGGGTGTTCGGGCGGTTACGCGCCCGAATTGCAAGTCCCGAGCGAGCCGCCGGCGAACATCGGGTGATCCGGTTCGTAGGTGACCTGAGCCGCGGGGGTGACGTCCACCACCTCGAGGATGTCGAACTGCGAGGTCGGGTTCTCGTTGCCCTTCACCACCAGAACATCCTTGAAGCACTGGTGATCGGCGGCGCGATAAAGCGTCGGACCGTTGCCCAGCCCGTCGAACTGGAAGCCTTCCAGCGCCTCGACCACGCCGCAGGGGTCGAACGTGCCCGCGCGCTGGCAGGCGTCCGCATAAAGCAGCGCCTGGCAGTAGGTGGTGTGCGCGGCCTGGGACGGCGGGAAGCCGTATTTCTGGCCGAACGACTTGACGAAGGCCTGCGAACCGGCGTCCGACAGGGACCAGTGCCAGTTGGTGGACCCGAAGATCCCCTTCACGTTCTCGCCGGCGCCCTGGGCCATCAGACGCGAATACAGCGGCACCACGATCTCGAACTTCTTGCCGTTGACCATCTTGTCGCGCAGGCCGAACTGCACCGCCTGGGTCAGCGAATTGACCATGTCGCGGCCGTAGTGATTCAGGATCAGCACATCGGCGCCGGAATTCAGCACCGGGGTGATGTACTGGCTGAAATCGCCCGCGCCCAGCGGCGTGCGCACTTTCTTCACCGTTTCCCAGCCGAGTCCCTCGGTGGCGGCGGCGATGGATTCCTCCTGGGTCCAGCCCCAGGTGTAGTCGGCGGTCAGGTGATAGGCCTTGCGGTCCGAGCCGTAGGCGGATTTCAGCACCGGGGCCAGCGCCGCGCCCGACATGTAGGCGTTGAAGAAATGCCGGAACCCGTTGGCTTTCTTGTCCTTGCCGGTGGTGTCGTTGGAATGGGTCAGCCCGGCCATGAAGATCACGCCGGCCTCCTGGCACAGCCCCTGCACGGCGATGGCCACGCCCGAGGACGAGCCGCCGGTGATCATGATGGCGCCGTCCTTCTCGATCATCCGCTTGGCGGAGGCGCGGGCGGCGTCGGACTTGGTCTGGGTGTCGCCGGTGACGAACTCGACCTTCTTGCCGTTGACGCCGGCGCCCTTCAGCTCCCTGGAGGAGAAGGTGTTGAGCATCCCGCCGTCGCCCTCGCCGTTGATGTGCTCGACCGCCAGCTGATAGGCGCGCAGCTCGTCCGCGCCCTCGTCGGCATAGGCGCCGGTCTGGGGCACGTTGAAGCCGAAGATCACCGACCCGCCGGTGGGCGCGTTGGTGTAGGCGTAGGCCGAACGCGTCCACAGCGTCGGCGCGGCGAGCCCGACGCCAAGCGCGGCGCCGGTCTTGAGCAGCCCGCGACGGCTGAAATTGCTGAAGTCTCCCATTGAATCCTCCCGATTCGTTGATTGGGTCCTGGCATCCTGTCGATCTGTCGATCGGTGGATCTGCAGATCCGGGCCCTGACGCCGCCCGTCCGGGCGAAACATCGTCCCGACGCAAGAGGGCGCAGTCGATGCGCCTGCCCCTATTTATGACACATTCCGTCAAAAAATCAACAACCCATTGACAACCAATGATTTTTCTGTAAATTTTTTTCAGGATATAAAGGTGTATCTGTAAATTGTTTACACCGCAACGCAATAATCCGCGTGCCGACATAGGGTTAACGCAAATGAACTGTCGCCAGTCTCCCGCCGCCTGCGACGCTCCGCCCCGCCCCGGAGAGCGCCGCGGCGTCAATGCCGATCCCGCGCAGGGGCGCGCCTGATGTCGCGCGCGCTCGCCGGAGTGCGAATCCGCGAACGCCGCCGCGCGCTTGGGGTCAAGCAGGCGGAGCTGGCGCGGCGCATGGGCATCTCGCCCTCCTATCTCAACCTGATCGAACGCAACAAGCGCGGCGCCACCCCGCCGCTGATGCGCGCCGCGGCCGACGCGCTGGGCCTGCCGCTCGACGCGCTCGACGGCGCCGCCGAGCAGCGCCTGGCGGAAACGCTGGGCGAAATCGCCGCCGACCCGGATTATCGCGATCTCGACATCGACCCGGCCCGGGCCATGGATTTCATCACCCGCAGCCCCGGCTGGGCGCGCGCGCTGGCCCGCGCCTGGCATGCGCATCGCGAAACCACCCGCGCGGCCGAGGCCCTGTCCGACCGCCTGTCCCACGATCCGCTGCTGTCGGACATCGTGCACCGGATGCTCACCAACATCGCGGCCATCCGCTCGACCTCTGAGATCCTCGAAGGCGTCGAGGACATCGACGCCGCGCAGCGCCGCCGCTTTCACGTGATCCTGCTGGAGGAAAGCCGGCGCATCTCGGAGGTCGCGGGCAATCTGGCGCGCTTCTTCGACGCCGACCGCGCCAAGGTCGGGGTGATCGCGCCCGGGGATCAGGCGGAGGACTTCTTCCTGGCCGCCGACAATCGGTTCGAACCGCTCGAAGCCGCGACGCGGGCGCTGCTCGCCGGAACCGCCGCGCCGGGCGACGAGACCTTTCGCCGCCTGCTTGCCGAGCGCGGCGTCGCGGTGCTGGACGGCGATCCCGATGATCCCGGGCGCCAGTCCCCGCGTGCGACGCCCGAGCGCATGCAGCTGGTGCTGCCCGTCGGCGCCCCCCTGCCGGCGCGGCGCGCGGCGGCGGCGCGCGCTCTGGCCCAGACCGCCTGCGCCGCGCCGATCCGCGCCATCATCGCCGCGCCGCGACCCGGCGCCGAGGATGGCGCGCCGACCGGCGGCGGCGCGGGCGACGCGCCGCCCGCGCTTGGCGATTCCGCCCGTGCGCTGATCGCCGACGCGCTGGCGGATTACGCCGCCGACGCGCTGATCGCCCCCTATGACGCCATCATCGAGACCGGCCGCCGCCTGCGCTGGGACGTGGACGCGCTGGCGGCGCATTTCGGCGCCGGCTTCGACCAGATCGCCCGCCGCATGACCACGCTGACCCGCGCCGATCACGCCGGGCCGCGCGCCGCCTGCATGTGCGTCAACGCCGCCGGCCATCCGCTGGCGCGGCGCAATCTCATCGACCTCACCCTGCCCCGCTACGGCGCCGCCTGCCCGCTCTGGGCGGTGTATCGCGCGCTGAGCGTCCCCGGCCGCACCATACGGCAATTCGCCGAATACCCCGGCGGCGAACGCTTCGTCTTCGTGGCCCGCGCCGATGCGGCGGGCGAAACCGGCTATGACCGCCCGCGGCATTTTCGCGCCAGTCTGCTGGCCCTGCCCGGCGAGGCCGCCAACGCCACCGTCTACGCCCCCGGCCTGCGCGAGACCCCCGAACCCGTGGGCCCCAATTGCCGCATCTGCGCCCGACGCGACTGCCGCCACCGGGTCGAGGACGCGGTGTTCGTCTGAGCCTGCCGCTTGCGCCCGCCGCGCGCCGGCGCGATACAAGGTCCGACGCGCTCAACAGGGGGAATCGGCGATGCCGCATCAGGATGCCACGCCCCCTCCCCCTCCCCGTCCTCGCCCTGGGACCCGACCTGGTCCGCGCCCCCGCCCCGCCGCGCCCCCGCCGGCGCGCGGCATCCTCTGCTTTGGGGCCGCGCATTGGGACCTGATCGGTCGCCCCGCCCGCCGCGCGGGCGCCGCCATGGCGCCGGGCGACGACCTGCCGGGCGCCATCGTTTCGCGCCCCGGCGGCGTGGCGCTCAACATCGCGCTGGCGCTGGCGCGGCGCGGCAACGCGGTTCGCCTGATCGCGCCCATCGGCGACGATCCCGACGGCGCCGCCCTGATCGCCGCCCTGCGCGAGTCCGGCGTGACCTGCGCGCGCATCGCCACGGGCGCAGCCACCGGGCGCTACATGGCCGTCGAAAACGCCGACGGGGCGCTGATCGCCGCAATCGCCGACCTGCCCGGCTGCGATTCGGTGCGCGTGCGGGCGCTGGCGCCGCATCTGGCGCCCGCCGCCGCCTGGGTGATCGACGGCAACTTGCCCGCCGAGGCGATCGCGGCGCTGGCGGCGGCGGCGGGGCCGGCGCTGCTGGCGGCCAACCCCGCCTCGCCGGCCAAGGCCTGCCGCCTCGCGCCGGTGCTGGCGCGCATCGACCTGCTGTTCTGCAACCGCGCGGAGGCCGAGGCGCTGACCGACCGGCGCTTTGACGCCGCCATCGACGCCGCCCGCGCGCTGGCGGATCTGGGGGTGACCGAGGCGGTGGTCACCGACGGCCCCCGCGCCGCCGCCGCCCTTGACGCGACGGGCGCATCGGCGTCCCTGCGCCCCGAACCGGCGGGCGCGACCGCGCGACTCGCCGTGACCGGCGCCGGGGACGCGCTGCTTGCCGCGCATCTGCACGCCCGCCTCGCCGGCGCGCCGCTGCGCGCGGCGCTGGTCGAGGGGCTTGCCGCCGCCCGCGCGATTCTCGAGGCCGGAGAAATGAAGGAGACCGACCCATGACCCGCACTTCCGCCGCGCCGCTGGCCTTCTCGCCTGAAATCGCCGCCGCGCTCGATGCCGGGCAGCCGGTGGTGGCGCTGGAAAGCACCATCATCACCCATGGCATGCCCTATCCGCAGAATATCGAGACCGCGCGCGAGGTCGAGGAGATCATCCGCGCCGCCGGCGCCACGCCCGCCACCATCGCCATCCGCCATGGCGAGATCCGCATCGGCCTGAAACCCGGCGCCATGGAGGCGCTGGCCCGCGAAACCGGGGTGCTGAAGCTGAGCCGCGCCGACCTCGCCCCGGCGCTGACCGCGGGGGCCACCGGTTCGACCACCGTGGCCGCGACGATGATCTGCGCGCATCTCGCAGGCATCGAGGTGTTCGCCACCGGCGGCATCGGCGGCGTGCACAAGGGCGCGGAGACCAGTTTTGACGTCTCTGCCGATCTTGCCGAGCTTGGCCAGACCCCGGTGACCGTGGTCGGGGCCGGCGCCAAGGCGATCCTTGACCTTGAAAAAACCCTGGAGGTGCTTGAAACCTTGGGCGTTCCGGTGATCGGATACCAAAGCGACGCTTTCCCGGCCTTCTGGTCCCGCGACAGCGGATTGGCCGCGCCGCTGCGCATGGACACGCCCGCCCGGATCGCCGCCGCGCACCGGATGCGCCGCGCGCTGGGCCTGCCCGGCGGTCAGTTCGTGGCCAATCCGATCCCGGCGGCGGACGAGATCCCGCTCGCCGACATGGCCCCCATGGTGGCCCGCGCCGCCGCCGACGCGGCGCGCGAGGGCGTGACGGGCAAGGCGGTGACGCCGTTCCTGCTGCAACGCCTGTTCGAGCTTACCGGCGGCCGCAGCCTGACCGCCAACGTGGCGCTGGTGCGCAACAACGCCCGGCTCGCGGCGTCGATCGCGGTGGCCCTTGCCGAGGACGCGCCGGCGGGGCGGCGCCTGTAGGACACCGCCGATCCAGTCGCCGACGCCGCCCCAATGGCGGATCGGGATCCGCCCTACAGGGACGGCGAGTCCGGCGCGCCGCCTTGCCGCGCAAGCGCGCGGGGCCCGGGGCGCCAGGCCCGCAGCAGCCCCATCGCGGCGATGGCGGCCTGCGCCCGGGCCAGCAGCGCCAGCCGCAGCTTCCCGGGCGCCGAGCCCTGCGCCAGCCGTCGGGCCAGCGTCTCGGGCGAACAGCGCAGCCCGGTCACGGGATCAAGGCAGCGCGGCGCGTCGATCAGCGCCGCCCAGACCAGATGATCGATCGATGGGCGCGCGCAACGGCGCGGCAATGGCGGGCCGCGATGCGCGGTCAGCCCCCAGCCCGCGTAGAACGGCGCGCCCAGCGTCGTCACCGGCACGCCGCGCAGCAAGGCCTCGAACCCCGCCAGCGACGTCATGGTCCAAACGCGATCCACCCGCGCCAACGCCGCGGGCAGCGGCATCCGCCCGTCGATGGCGTCGGCCAGCGCGGCTGCGGATGTCGGCAGCGCCCCCGCCCGCAGGCCGGCGATCACATCCGGATGCGGGCGATACAGGATCCAGGCGTCGGGATGCGCCGCGCGCGCGGCCCGCAGCAGGGCGGCGTTGTCGGCGATCTTGCCGCCGCCCAATCGCAACGAGGCGTCGTCCGCGACCTGCCCGACCACCAGAATGCGCCGCCTGTTGGGTGAATCAGGGTCGATTTCGGCGAAGCGTCCGGCGTCGGACCGGGCGGTCTCGCCGTATTTCGTCAGCCCGGCGGCGACGATCATCCGGCGCAACGCGGCGGCGCGCGCCAGCGCCCGGGGCGGCGGCGGGCGGTTGAGCGCCGCCTCGATGCGGCTGGGGCGGGCCGGATCGAAATGCATGCCGCGATCATCGAGGATCAGCGACGCCGGCGGCGTCAGTCCTGCGCCAAGGCCGATCGAGCGCAGGAACCCGTCCTCGACCCGCTCCAGCCTGACGCCGGCGCGGGCGCAATCGGCGGCGAGGTCTGGCGGTTCGCGCCCGGCCCAGACCGTGACCGCGCGCCCGCTGCGCGCCGCCAGCCGGACCGCGCGCGCGGGGTCGGACACGAATGTCGGCGCCGGTCCCGGGCCGTCGAGAAACGCCCGCATATGCCGGCGTTTCCAGCGCGCCATGGCGACGCAGACCCGCCCGCCGGCATTGGCGCGATAGGCGGCGACGCGCGCGTCCAGCAATGCCGCCGCGCGCTCGAAATCGCAGAGCCGGTCGGCGAAGGGGTCGAAATAGATCGGATAGCGCAGATAGGCTGCGGCGAAGATTTCGGCGACGCTGCGGCGGGCGCTGCGGCGCGGCGTCGCGATCTCGTCTTCGCTGGCCCCCCATCCGGCATAGAACGGCCGGCCGAACAGCCGCAATTCGCGGCCCATGACCAGCGCCTCGAACCCGGCCAGCGAGCTCACCGCGTAGACCGCCCTCGCGCCGCCGGCGAGGTCATGGATGCCGCCCGGGCCGTCATGCAGGCGCACCGGGCCGCGCATGTCGTCGGGCCCGTAATGCCCCCAGCCGCCGGGATGGGCGCGGATCAGGATCTCGGTCCCGGGATGTTCGGCCCGGGCGGCGAACAGCATGCGGTCGAAGGTTTCGCGCCCGGCGCCCATGAGCGCCGCGTCGCCCCGGCACTGGTCGAGCACCAGCACATGGCCCTGCGGCGGCGCGGCGAGCGGCGCCTCGGCGTTGTATTTGGACAGGCGGCGACGGCGCAGGAACGCCATGCCCGCCTCGGCCCGCGCGAGATCGGGCGAGAGATCCTCCGCCAGCAGCATGCGTTCCAGCCGCGACGGGCGATCGGCGTCGAAATGCACCCCGAGATCGTCGAGCAGCAGGCTGAGCGGCGGCTCGCCCGGGCCGGGGCGGATGGAGCGCAGGAACCCGTCCTCGACGCTCAGCAGCGGCGCGCCGCGGCGGCGCGCCAGCCAGGCGCCGCGTCGGGCCACGCGGCCCCGCCCCCAGACCGCCACGGCGTCGGCCTGGCGCCAGGGCGGCGTCAACTGCCAGCCCGCCAGCGCCAGCATGCGCCGGATGGCCGGCTGGCGACGCCAGCCCAGCGAGCAGATCGCGGCGCTGCGGGTCATCCGCGCCGGTCCGCTCAGGGCGCCAGCGCCGTCGCGGAGCCGGCGAAGTTCACGGTCGGGGCGAGCGCATTGAGCAGCTTCAGCCAGCGCACCACCGGCGCGTCGGTCACATAGATCACGTCGCCGTCGCGCATGAGGAAGCCCCCCGCCGTGAACATGCCGCCGGGGCGCGTCAAGTCGATGATGTAGGCGATGCGCACGACCTGCGGATCGCCGGATCCCGCCTGCGCCGCGGCGTCGGGCCTGCCGGCGGCGGCCAGCGAACGCGCGGCGGGTTCGGGGTCGGCCTTGCGCAGGATGAACACGCCGGTGGCGTCGGCCTCGGCGCCGTTGAGCCCGCCCACCAGCCCGAGCGCGTCGAGCACCGAGATGTTGCGCGCCGGGAACGGAATCCGCGTGGCCCGGGCCACCGCGCCAAGGGCGGTGAAGGAGCGCCGGTCGCGTTCCACGATCACCGTGTCGCCGGGGCGCAGCGGCGCGTCGAGCGCCGGGTCGTCGTAGAGATCCTCGAGCCAGACCCGTCCGATGCGGCCGTCGCGGCGCAGCGCCACCTGCATCACCGCCGGGTCGGTCACCGGCCCGAGCACCGCGGCCAGCAGCCCCAGCAGGCGCGAGGTGTCGCCGGTGATCTCATGCACGCCGCCCAGGGCCACCTGCCCGATCACCTTGACGTTGCGGGCCGATCCGCTTGGCGCGCCCTCGGCGGCCTGGGCGCGCAGGATCTCCACCTGCGGATCGCGGGTCATGGGCGCCAGCGCCGCGGTGACCGCGCGGCGCAGGCCGGCGATGCTGCGCCCGGCGGCGCGGATCGAGCCGGCATAGGGAATGAAGATGCGCCCGTCGGGTTCGATGCGCAGGCGAAACGGCGTGGCGCCGGGGCCGCGGGCGCCGCCGAACACGCCGTTCTCGACGTTTTCCCAGATGCGGATGTCCAGCGTCTCGCCCGGCGCCAGCAGCGCTGTGGCCAGTGGGCGGGCGTCGAGAAACTCGCGCGAGAACGCCAGCGCGTCGTCATGGGTGGCGGCGACGGCGACGGCCTGATCCACGTCGATCACGTGAAATAGCGGGGCGCGGTCGTCGGGCGCGGCGGTCAGTTCCTCGAAATATGGGCCGGAGCGAGGCATGCCGCATCCCGCCAGCAACAGGGATGCGGCGGCGAGCAGCGCAAGCGGGCGCGGCGCCGGCATGGCGGGATGCGCGGCGATCATGACGGGGGGCGCGCCGGGAGGCCCGCGAAACGGCGCGAAACGGATCGCGCATGGCGACGTGGCGCGCTGGGCGGCGAAAGGTTGCGGGACGCGGGCGGCGCCTTGCGCAAGAACATCATGGCGCAGGCATCCGTGGAAAAGAATGCCGGAGGAGCCTCCCCTGGGGGGCTCGTCTTGCTGCGCCGCCGCTGGTTACAACCATGCGCGGCGCGACGATCTGCAAACGGGACGTTCAGTCCTTGCACGAGGATTCTCCTCCGACACGACCTTTCAGGGCCGGGGAGGATTTGAACGCATGCAACCTTAACAACAGGTTCACGCCGCGTGGATTTCCGGCGCCTCGGGCGATTTCGCCGTCGATCCCGCCGCCGGGGGCGGCGCGTCCTGGGACGCGGCGGAGGTCATCGCCGCAGCGATGTCCGGAATCGCCCGCGCGCGCCCGCGCCTGGTGTAGAAATCGCCCTCGAACTGCGAGGCGTCGAGCAGATAGCGGCGAAAGATCAGGCTCTTGGCCGGGTCGATTCGATCTGGCGCCCGGAAGAATTCGGCCAGAGGCCGGCGCGCCGCCAGCCCCGGCTTGACATAGATCGCCCGCCCCAGCGCCAGCACCGGCACGCCGCGCCACAAGGCCTGCTGAACCGCGGTGGAGTTCACCGTCACGGCCGAGCGCGCGCGATCCAGCAACGGCCCCAGCGGGCCGCCGTCGATCAGGATCACCCGATCCCCGAGCCCATGGATGGCGGCGGCGCGGCGCGCCACCTGTTCGAGCTTCTCGGCGCCGTCCTCGAAAGGATGGGTCTTGAACACCAGAAATTCGTCGTCCCGCGCGCCGCTTGCAAAGCCCGCCGTCACCGCGCGCAGGAAATCCGCCGCCGCGGGATACGGGCCGTGGGCGCGCAGCGAGGCGTCGGCGCCCAGTTGCAGCAGCGCCAGATGATAGCGCGCGCCGGGGCGGTCGATGCGCCGCATGCGCAGGCGCCGGCGCAGCGCCAGCCCCGGCAGGGCGGCGGCGCGGCGCAGATAGGCGGCCAGTTCGCGCAGCGGCGCGCGGCGGCGTTCGGGGCGGCGCGCGGGGTGGTCGCGGTTGCGAAACACCAGGTCGAAATGATAGCGCAGCCCGCAGCGCATATGGGCCGCCGCGGCGCCCCAGCCATCAGGCGCCGCGGGCGGCAGATCGCCCCGCCGAGACGATCGCGGGGGCTGAGTCAGCAGGTGATCGCGCATGCGCGCCAGGCTCATGCGCATCATCGGCGAGCCGCCATTCACGCCGCCGCGCTCATAGGTGACCCAGCGCGGGCGCAGATAGCCTTCCTCGAAGCAATGCAGCGGGATCCCGGCCCGGTCGGCCACGTCGCGCGCCCGGGCGTGAAAATATCGCGTGTCGCCGTAAAGCGCGATGCCGGTGATGCGATCCGCAGCCACCAGCGCCGCCAGCCAGTCGGCGAAGGACTTGCGCGCGCCCAGCCAGGGCCGCGACGGCCCCGGCGCCTGGCCGCGCGACCCGCGCCAATCCACCACGTCGCCGTGATTGAAGCTCACATGAAACACCTCGGCCCCGCGCGCCGCCAAATGCGCGGCGAGGTCGCCGAAGAACGGGCCGTGCGGCCCCTGCAGGAACAGGATCCGCTGGCCATGCGCGCTTGACGCGGGGCGCGAAACGGCCATGGGCGGGCGCGCCATTGCGGGCGTCTCGTTCATCGGGTCTTCCTTCGCCGGTCTGCACGCGGACTTGCTCTGCCGCACGCGGCGCACTAAGCCAATGCCCCAAGCCTAGGCGCGCATGGTTAAGAGGAGCTTTTCATGTTCACCGGAATCGTGACCGACATCGGCGAAATCGCCCGCACCGAAGGCGCGCTGGACATGCGCGCCCGCATCCTTTGCGCGCCCGCCACCGCGCGCGCGCAGATCGGCGCCTCGATCGCCTGCGACGGGGTCTGCCTGACGGTGGTCGAACGCGGGCAGGACGCGACCCGCGGCTGGTTCGATGTCGATATATCCGCCGAGACCCTGTCAAAGACCAATCTCGGCGGCTGGGCGCCGGGGCGGCGGGTCAATCTGGAACGCGCGCTGCGGGTGGGCGACGAGCTGGGCGGGCATATCGTCTCGGGCCATGTGGACGGGCTGGCCGAAATCCTGTCCCTGCGCGAAGACGGCGGCTCCACCCGCATCCGGCTGCGCGCGCCGCACGCGCTGGCGCGGTTCGTGGCCCCCAAGGGCTCGGTGGCGCTGAACGGGGCGTCGCTGACGGTGAACGAGGTCGAGGGCGACGAATTCGGGATCAACCTGATCCCCCACACCATGTCGGCGACCAATTGGGGCGACGCGGCGCAGGGCGACCGGGTCAATCTGGAAATCGACACCCTGGCGCGCTATGTGGCGCGCTTGGCGGAGGCGGGCTGAGACGAAGCGCCGCCCGGGACACGGCGCGGCTTGCGTCCGGGTCCGGGCGGGCGCTAATGGTCCGCGGGATTTTCGGATCGGGCCGCGGCGCCGGGGCCGAAAGACCCGAGGGCGGGTTGAAGGAATGGACGAGACCATGACGGCGCAAGCGACAAACGGCGACAACGGCGGCTATGGCGACGCGATCTCGCCGATCGAGGAGATCATCGAGGATGCCCGCAACGGCCGCATGTTCATCCTCGTGGATCACGAGGACCGCGAAAACGAGGGCGATCTGGTGATCCCGGCGCAGATGGCGACCCCGGACGCGATCAACTTCATGGCCAAGCACGGGCGCGGGCTGATCTGCCTGACCATGACCGCCGAACGGCTCGACCAGCTTGGCCTGACCATGATGTCGGCCACCAACCAGTCGCGTCACGAAACCGCCTTCACCACCTCGATCGAGGCCCGCGAGGGCGTCACCACCGGCATTTCCGCCCATGACCGGGCGCGCACCGTGGCGGTGGCGATCGACCAGAATTCCGGCCCCCAGGACATCGCCACCCCGGGCCATGTGTTTCCCTTGCGCGCCAAGGAGGGCGGCGTGCTGGTGCGCGCCGGGCACACCGAGGCGGCGGTGGACGTGGCGCGGCTTGCCGGGCTCAACCCCTCCGGCGTGATCTGCGAGATCATGAACGACGACGGCACCATGGCCCGCCTGCCCGATCTGGTGGCCTTCGCCCAGCGCCACGCGCTGAAGATCGGCACCATCTCCGATCTGATCGCCTATCGGCGCAAGCATGACAACCTGGTGCGCGAAACCGCGGTGCAGCCGATCGTGTCCGAATACGGCGGCGACTGGGTGATGCGGGTGTTCGCGGATTCGCCCGACGGGGCGGAGCATATCGCGCTCACCAAAGGCGATCTCAGCGCCCCCGGGCCGACGCTGGTGCGCATGCATGTGGTGCATGCGCTCGACGATCTGGTGGTCGCCAACCCGGCGCGCGCCCATCAGCTGCCCGACGCCATGCGCGCCGTCGCCGCCGAGGGGCGCGGCGTGGTGGTGATCATGCGCGACGTCAGCCCGGACGCGGTGGCCGCGTCGCTGACCGGGCGCGAAGGCGTATCGCCCGGCGCGCTGCGTCAATACGGGGTCGGGGCGCAGATCCTCGGGGCGCTGGGGATCACCGAGATGATCCTGCTGACCAACTCCCCCGCCCCCAAGGTGATCGGGCTGGAGGGCTACGGGCTGTCCATCGCCGAGACCCGCCCGATTCCCAGGCAGGAGAGCTGACGCATGGCTTCCGAAGACAAGCACGGGCGTCTGGCGACGCCGAAACTGACCCCCGCCCCGCATCTGCTGCTGGTGGCGGCGCCGTTCTATCGCGGGATCGTCGACCAGATGATCGCCGGCGCGCGCGGCGCGCTGGACGCGGCGGGCGCCACCCATGACCTGATCGAGACGCCCGGCGCGCTGGAAATTCCCACCGCGATCCGGCTTGCGGCGCGCGCGCGCCGCCATGACGGTTTCGTGGCGCTCGGCTGCGTGCTGCGCGGCGAGACCACCCATTACGAGACCGTGTGCAATGACAGCTCGCGGGCGCTGACCCTGCTCGGGCTCGACGGGCTGTGCATCGGCAATGGAATCCTGACCTGCGAGACCATGGCCCAGGCGATCCCCCGCGCCGATCCCGGCCAGATGAACAAGGGCGGCGGCGCGGCCGAGGCGGCGCTGCATCTGATCGCGCTGGCGCGCCGGTTCAGGCCGCCGTCGCCGCGCGGAGCGCCGCCGCCCGAGGGCGAGATCCTCATCGCCGACGCCGGCCATGACGGAGGCGTCGCCTGATGACCGGACCCGAGGCCGCGCCGCGCCTGAGCAAGAAGGACGAACGGCGCCTCGCCCGCTCCGCCGCAAGGCTGGCGGTGGTGCAGGCGCTGTTCCAGATGGAATCCGCCGGCGCCGATTACCGCAACGTGCAGGCGGAATTCGAAACCCACCGGCTTGGCCAGACCGTCGACGGCGACGAATTCCGCGAAGCCGACGTCAAGTTGTTCCGCGCCCTGCTCGCCGGGGCCGTGGACCGGCAGGCGGAAATCGACCAGCTGACCCAGCGCGCGCTGGTCGCCAAATGGCCGCTGGGGCGCATCGACCCGACCCTGCGGGCGCTGTTTCGCGCCGCGGGCTGCGAATTGCTGGTGGCGCCCAAGACCCCGCCCAAGGTGATCATCACCGAATTCCTTGACGTGGCCAAGGCGTTCTACCCCGCGGGCAAGGAGGCGGGATTCGCCAATGCGGTGCTCGACCACATGGCGCGCGAGGCCCGGCCCGAGGCGTTTTCGACCTGAGCCCGGCCCCGGGGCGCGCGACGCGGGGCGCGCGACGCGGGGCGCGGCGGTCATTTCAGCGTCAGTTCGAACATCCGCAACGCCGCCGGGCCCGGCTTGATCGGGCCGGAAGCGCGCAGGCGCGGCGCGGCGGCCAGCATCTCGTCTCGCTGGGCTTCGAACAGCACGAACACCCGCCCCCCGGCCTCCAGCCGCGCCAATGCCGGCGCGGGGTCGGGCGCCGCCGCGCCCCAGGCTTTCAGCGCCACATGGGTGTCGGGGCGCATGAAGTAATCCAGGAATGATTGCGGGATGATCGTCAGCAGCGTGCTGTCGCCGGGCAGATCGGCGTAAAGCCGCGTCACCTCCAGCAGCATCTGACGCCGCGCGAAGCTCTTGCGCAGGTCATGGAGATGCGCGGTCAGCAGCGCCAGCGCGACGCCGACCACAGCGAACAGCCGCGCCGTCCCCGCCGCCAGCGGTCGCAGCCGCGCCAGGCCGATTCCGGGCGCCATGACCGCCAGCAGCGCGGCCCCCGACAGCGCCGCGAACACCTGCTTTGAAAACGACAGCATCATGTAGGGGCCGCTCGCCAGCCCCTGCGCCCGCCCCCACCACAGCGAGGCCGCGCAGGCGATCCCGACGATCGCCAGCGCCGCCAGCCGCATCGCCGCGCCGCCCCCGTCATCGCCCGCCGCCCAGTCGCTGAGCCGCCGCCAGCCGCAGGCCGCCGCCAGCGCCGCCATGGGCAGCACCGGCAGGAAATAACGCAGATTGTTCGATAGCCCGCCATGCCACTCGCGCCAGACGAAGGGCGCGACCCAGAACCCGAAGATCAGGAAGAACAGCGCCAGCCCCTTGCGATGCGGCCCCCGCGCCAGCCCCGGCAGCGCCGCCGCCGCCAGCCCCAGCCAGGGCAGGCTCTGGGCCAGCGCCTTCTTGTATTGGCCCACGAACAGATAATAGTCGCCGGCCTCGTCCAGTCGGATGCTCCGAACCAGCCCGGCTTTCGAATAGGCTTGCAGGTCGATCAGCAGGGTCCAGAGGCCGTGGGCGGTCCAGGACGCCGCGTCGCGCGCCTGCGGGATCAGCGCGATCGCCAGCGCCGCCGCCGCCGTCGCGGCGATCCCGATCGCCCGCCGCCGCCGCGGCGCCAGCCGCAGCGCCAGCGCCAGCGTCAGCGCCGCCAGCATCGCCGCCGCCGGCCCCGCATAGGCGCCGGCATCGATGGAGCCGCCCCGCGACGGCCCGTAACTGAGCGGATTGAACGACCCGAATCGCAGCAGATTGACCCAGGCCCCCAGCGCCAGCGCCGGCGCCGCCCCCAGCGCGCCCCAGAGAATCAGCGCCGCGGGCCGCCTTGCGCACAGCGCCGTCCAGATCAGCAGCCCCGGCGCCAGCAGCGCCACGTCGACCCGCAGCGTCAGCCCCAGCCCGCCGATCAGCCCGGCCAGCGCCGCGCGCGTCGCCAGCCCGCGGCCCTCGCGCGCCTCGGCGCCCGCATAAAGCAGCGTGGCCAGCATCACCGGCAGGCTCGCCGCCGCGTGCGGCCATACGCCATTGGCGTATTCCGGCAGGAAGCTGGCGATGGCCAGCAGCACACATGCGATCCCCGCCTCGCGTCGTGATTTCAGCGTCAGAATCCCCAGCCGCCAGGTCGCCCAGACCACGCCGAGCGCCGCCAGCGCATTGATGACGAAAAACCCCCGCACGCCCAGCAGCGCCTGCGCCGGAGCGGCCAGCAGCGCGTAGCCCACGGGGTATTGCGGCGTCAGCCCGCCCGGCCCCTCGACCAGGAACCACAGTTTCAGATCCGCCGAGCCGAGCGCCGCGAAACCGTTGTCGAAGAACAGCCCGCCGCCCTCCCAGAAATTGCGCGCGGCGGCGAGGTAGAAAAAATCGTCGATGGTGTAGCCCGAGGGCGGCGCGGCGATCAGCGCCAGCCAGAGCCAGAACAGCGCCAGCGCGATGAAACCGATCCGCGCGGCGCGCGTATTGGAAGATGTCATGGCGATTCGAACGTCCTTCTGCCCGCAACGCTCCGAACCGCTGGCAGACCCGCCGCGGACATGCGGCGAACGCGGGCCGGAAGGGAAAACGCAACGCAATAATGGTTCATTTACACGATTGATGGAGTGTTGCTCAACCGGCAGCGCGCCATGGCGCCGCCGACGGAAGGGAATGGCGCCGCGAATCCGCGGCGAATGACTGTCTTGCCGCGGATCGCCTCGGGCGCCGAGTCCGCCGCGATGTCGCGGCGGCAGGCCCGGGATGCTTGGCCCGGTGAATTGCGGGGACCATTCGGGTCCAAGTGGGGAGGCCTGTGCGCCTGTGAGCCAGTTGACTAGGACCTATGTGATTGCGCTGGGCGCCCTTGGGGCCGCGATCGCCGCAACCTATGTCATGCTGCGCATGCTGGCGATCGCCCATGCGGGCGACGTCTCGGCCTTGCAGGTCAATCTGCGCCAGATCGAACGGGCGCAGCAGATCGCCCGCGTCGCCATGGAGCTGGACGAGGCCGCCGCCGCCGCCGCCGATCGATTCGCCACGCTGCGCTCGACGCTGGCCACCACCGCCGCGGCGCTGGAGGTCGCCAATCTGCGCGTCACCCGCCCCCGGAACGGTCAGCAGCCCCCGGCGCGCGCCAATCCGGCGCTGTCGCTGATCTACTTCCACCCCGAGGCCGGGGTCGACATTCTGGTGCAGGGCGTGCTGTTCGAGATCGAGAACCTGTCCCTGCGCGACGGCGTGGCGCAGATCGCCGACCGCCTGAAGACCGAGGCGCTGGCCCTGCGCAAGCGTCTCGCCGCCGCCGACGACGCCCACCGCGCCGTCGCCGAGACCAGCGCCCGCCTCTTCGCCTCCTCGGCGACAGGCGCTGCGCTGGGGATCCTGGGGCTGGCGCTGGGGCTCGGGATTTTCCTGTTTCGCCCGGTGGCGCAGCGCGAGGCGGCGCGCACCGAGCGGCTGGAGACTCTCAACGCCAAGGCGCGCCACAACGCCATGCACGACCCGCTCACCGGCCTGCCCAATCGACGATACCTGCAGGATTATCTGGGCCGATGTCTCGCCGCCAACGCGCGCAGCGGCGGCAACGTGGCGGCGCTGCATGTGGATCTCGACCGCTTCAAGACCGTCAACGACACCATGGGCCACGCCGCCGGCGACAGATTGCTGCGCCAGGCCGCGCGCATCATGCGTTCGGAGATCCGCAACGGCGATTTCCTCGCCCGGGTCGGGGGCGACGAATTCGTCATCGTGGTGTCCGACGCCGAACGCATCGACGATCTGGTGGGCATGGCGGACCGGCTGATCGAACGCCTGTGCGAGCCGCTGCCCATCGACCGCGACCATGTGCGCGTCGGCGCCAGCGTCGGCATCGCCATCAGCGACCCGCAGACCGAGGCCGCCGGGCCCGATCGCCTGCTGATGAACGCCGACATCGCGCTCTACGACGCCAAGAACAGCGGTCGCGGACGCTTCGTGATGTTCTCCGATGGCCGCCGCGAAGAATTCGAGGAACGCCAGCGCATCGCCTCCGAACTGCGCGAGGCCCTGGCCGCGGACCAGATCGAGCCCTGGTTCCAGCCCCAGATCTGCGTGCGCACCGGCAAGGTGAGCGGTTTCGAGAGTCTGGTGCGCTGGCGTCACCCGGAGCGCGGCGTGCTGACCCCCTTTCATTTCCTCGCCATCGCCGAAGACACCGGCCTGATCGGCGGCATCGGCGAGGTGATGATCCGCAAATCCCTGTCCGCGCTCGCGGTCTGGCGCAGCATGGGGCTGAACGTGGAGCGAATCGGCCTCAACATCTCCGCCCGCGAATTGCGCGACGCCGGTTTCGTCGACAAGCTCGCCTGGGACGTGGACGCCGCCGGTCTGTCGCCCCAGAACGTGGCCGTCGAGATCCTCGAAACCGTGCTCATCGACGACGACAACGACCCGGTGATCCGCAACGTCTCGGCGCTGGCCTCGGCGGGATACTCGGTGGAGCTCGACGATTTCGGCACCGGCCATGCCTCGATCTCCAACCTGATGAAGTTTCAGGTGCACAAGCTGAAGATCGACCGCTCCTTCATCACCAATATCGACCGCCTGCCCGAACAGCAGAAGATCGCCCGCGCCATCATCAACCTCGCGCACAGCCTCGACGTCTCGGTGCTGGCCGAAGGGGTCGAGACCGAGGCCGAACAGCAGATGCTCGAACAGCTCGGCAGCGATTACCTGCAGGGCTACCGGCTCGGGCGGCCCATGACCGAAGCGGCGACGCTGAAATGGCTGCTGAAGCATGTGGACAAGCAGCCGGGCGCGCAGCCGGAGCCTACGGCGCCGGCGTCCGGCGCCAGCTGATCAATCTGGTCGTCCCCGCGCCAAGGGGACGATCGTTCTTGCCGCGCGGCTCGGTGACATCCTGGCCGCCCGGGGGATGCGGCAGACGCGCGGCTTCGGCGGGACCTTTCCGCTCGATCGGCGGCAAGTTCGCTTGCGCCCTGACCTGACGCGCCCCCCACCCCCCTCGCGCGATCGGGCGGGTTGCGCAAGCCGCCGAACGCCGGTCGCCTGAACGCCGAAAACAACAAAAGGAGGGCGCTTTCGCGCCCTCCATGACAACCCCGCGCCGGCGCGCGCTCTGGCGCGCCCGGTCACAAGGCCTTGTCGGTGATCGCGTGGGTCCATGCGCCCTCGGGCGCCTTGGTGATCACCGGGTCCGACCCGCCGTCAAGCAGCGATATCACCGTGCGGGCGTAATCGCGGAAATCCAGCGCGCCGTTGGAACCCGCCGTCAGCTTGGCGATCTCGCCCATCATGCGCTTCTGGTGGCGCTCGGTCTGGGCGCCGCTGGCGTCGTTGTCGAGCACGATCTCCGCCGCCTCGTCAGGATTGGCCTCGGCGTATTTCCAGCCTTTCATCGAGGCGCGCACGAAGCGCACCATCCGGTCGGCGAAAGCCGGATCCTTGAGGTCGTCCTCAAGCGCGTAAAGCCCGTCCTCAAGCGTCGAAACCCCCTGATCCTCGTATTTGAACACCACCAGGTCGTCGGGCGAGAGCCCGGCGTCGATCACCTGCCAGTACTCGTTGTAGGTCATGGTGGAGACGCAATCGGCCTGCTTTTGCAGCAGCGGATCGACGTTGAAGCCCTGCTTGAGCACGGTCACCCCGCCGGCGGAACCGTCGGTGGGGATGCCCAGCTTGGCCATCCAGCTCAGGAACGGATACTCGTTGCCGAAGAACCAGACGCCAAGGGTCTTGCCGGGGAAATCCTCCGGTCCCGCAATGCCGCTGTCCTTGCGGCAGGTCAGCATCATGCCCGAGGATTTGAACGGCTGCGCGATGTTGACCAGCGGCACGCCCTTTTCGCGCGAGGCCAGCGCCGAGGGCATCCAGTCGACGATCACGTCGGCGCCGCCGCCCGCGATCACCTGCGGCGGCGCGATGTCCGGGCCGCCCGCCTTGATGTCCACATCCAGCCCCTCATCGGCGTAGAACCCCTTGTCCTGCGCCACGTAATAGCCGGCGAACTGCGCCTGCGTCACCCATTTGAGCTGCAGCGTCACCTTTTCGGCGGCCTGGGCCATGGCGCCCGAAAGCGCCATCGCGCCGGCCAGCGCCCCTGCGATCCATTTGTTCATTGCTGTCGTCCTCCTTGTTGATGTCCTGAAGTCTTGCGTTGTCGCGGCCCGGCCCGTCAGGCGCGCTGCGCCCGTTGCGAGGGGTGCCAGAAGGTGACCGCCCGCTCGATCATCGCCACCGTGGCGTAGAAGGTCGAGCCCGCCAGCGCCGCCACCGCGATCTCGGCCCAGACCATGTCGAGATTCATTCGCCCGACCTCGGTGGAGATGCGAAATCCCATGCCGACGATGGGCGTGCCGAAGAATTCCGCCACGATGGCGCCGATCAGCGCCAGCGTCGAACAGATTTTCAGCCCGTTGAAGATGAAGGGCGCCGCCGCGGGCAGGCGCAGGGTGAACAGCGTCTGCCAGTAGCCCGCCGCGTAGGTGCGCATCAGGTCGCGCTGCAGGGCGCTGGTGGATTTCAGCCCCTCGACGGTGTTCACCAGCATGGGGAAGAAGCACATGATGATCACCACCGCCGCCTTGGAGGGCCAGTCGAAGCCGAACCACATCACCATGATCGGCGCGACGCCGATGATCGGCAGCGCCGCGATCAGGTTGCCCAGCGGCAGCAGGGCGCGCTGCAGGAACGGCGAGCGATCGATGGCGATGGCGGTGGCGAACGCGGTTCCGCAGCCCGCGACATAGCCGATCAGCACGGATTTCAGGAAGGTCTGGGAAAAATCCGCCCACAGGATCCCCGTTGAATTGGCGAAGCGCACCGCGATCATCGAAGGCGGCGGCAGCAGCACTGTCGGGATGCGGGCGCCCCGGGCGACGGTTTCCCACAGGAACAGCAGCGTCGCGCCGAAGATCACCGGGATCGCCAGCCGCACCCAGCGATCGTCTCGCCGCGACAGGATGTCCACCAGCAGCCAGGCGCCAAGCCAGACCGCGATCACCGCGACCCAGCCATGCGCGGGCATGCCGTTTTCCCCTCCGGCAAGCTGCAGCGACCAGGCGGCCAGCGCCAGGCAGACCGCCGCCACCGGCGCGGGGGAAAGCGCGCGCAGCCTCATGTCGCCATCCCCATGCGTTTCAGCACCATGCGGTTGACCAGCCCGACGATCGCCACCAGCGCCGCCGCCAGCGCCGAGGCCACGAACAGCGCCGACCAGATCTGGATGGTCTGCCCGTAATAGCTGCCCGCGAGCATCCGCGCGCCCAGTCCCGCGACGGCCCCCGTGGGCAGTTCGCCGACGATGGCGCCCACCAGGCTCGCCGCCACCGCCACCTTCAGCGAGGCGAACAGATAGGGCATGGAGGACGGCCAGCGCAGTTTCCAGAACGTCTGCGCGGTCGAGGCCGACCAGGTGCGCATCTGGTCCATCTGCATCGCCTCGGGGCTGCGCAGCCCCTTGACCATGCCGACGACCACCGGGAAGAAGCTCAGATAGGTCGAGATCAGCGCCTTGGGGATCAGCCCGCTCAGCCCCACGGCGTTCAGCACCACGATGATCATCGGCGCGATGGCCAGGATCGGGATGGTCTGCGAGGCGATGATCCAGGGCATGACGCTCATGTCCATGGCGCGGTTATGCACGATCCCCACCGCCAGCAGCACCCCCAGCGCGCCGCCGAAGCCAAAGCCCAGCAGCGTCACCGACAGGGTGATCCAGCCATGATAGATCAGGGACCGCTTGGACGTGATCTTCTTCTCCACCGTGGTTTTCCAGATCTCCGCCACGACCTGATGCGGGGCCGGCAGCACCGGACGTTCCTGCGCCATGGTGGCGGCGAGCATCTGCGTGAACGGCTTTTCAGCCCCGGCGCGCTCCGCCTGATCGCGTTCCCAGGCGAGGTTCAGCGCGGCGGCGGCCATGTACCAGATCGCCAGGATCACCAGCAGCACCGCGATGACCGGCCCGGCGGCCTGCATGACGCCCCTCATCGCGCGGCCCTTGCGCCGGTGGCGGCGTCATTCGTCATAGCTGTGCCCCGCACGCAGCCCCTCGCGCACCCGGTGCGCGATGGCGAGGAATTCCGGCGTTTCGCGGATGTCCAGCGGCCGCGTGCGCGGCAGGGTGCTTTCGATCACGTCGATGATGCGCCCGGGGCGCGGGCTCATGACCACGATGCGCGTGGACAGATACACCGCCTCGGGGATCGAATGGGTGACGAAGGCGATGGTCTTGCGGGTCTTGTCCCACAACTGCAGCAGCTGTTCGTTGAGGTGGTCGCGCACGATTTCATCGAGCGCCCCGAAAGGTTCGTCCATCAGCAGGATGTCGGCGTCAAACGCCAGCGCCCGGGCGATCGAGGCGCGCTGCTGCATGCCCCCGGACAGCTGCCACGGGAACTTGCGCTCGAACCCCGACAGGTTGACCAGTTCCAGCGTGCGCTTGACGCGCGCCGCCTGATCGGCGCGGGAATAGCCCATGATCTCCAGCGGCAGACGGATGTTGCCGGCGATGGTGCGCCACGGATACAGCCCCGCCGCCTGGAACACGTAGCCGTAGGCGCGGGCCTTGCGGGCCTCTGCCGGGGTCATGCCGTTGACGGCGATGGTTCCGGCGGTCTGCTGCTCCAGATCGGCGATCACCCGCAGGAAGGTGGTCTTGCCGCAGCCCGAGGGGCCGATGAAGGACACGAAATCGCCCTTGCCGATGCTCAGATCCACGTCGGCGAGCGCATGCACCGGGCCGTCATTGGTCTGGAAGGTCAGGCACAGGTCCCTGGCCTCGATGATGGTTTCGGCCCTGGCGCCCCCCTGGGCGGGGGCGTCGGTCTGACTGGCGGTGGCTGGCACGCGGGTCTCCTCAGACACCGGAAGGAATGTTGAGCGGGTCGCGCTGGACCTTTCGCGGCGCGGTCAGTTCTTTCCATTTCGACAGCGCCTTGTGGGGCGCCGAGAACGCCGGGCGCTGGACGAACCGCCCCCTGCCCGGCTGCGGCTGCGAATTCTGCCCGTCGGCCCAGACCACGTCGCCGCGGCTGAGGGTATAGCGCGGTTTCCCGCTGACCTCGAATCCTTCGAACACGTTGTAGTCGATGATCGATTTCTGCGAGGCCGCCGAGATGGTCTTCCTGGCCTTCGGGTCCCAGACCACCAGATCGGCGTCGGCCCCGACCGCCACCGCGCCCTTGCGCGGATAGACGTTGAGGATCTTGGCGATGTTGGTCGAGGTCACGGCGACGAATTCATTGGGCGTCAGCCGTCCGGTCTCGACCCCGCGCGACCACAGCACCGACAGCCGTTCCTCCAGCCCGCCGGTGCCGTTGGGGATCATCGGAAAGCCGGAATCGCCCATGTGCTTCTGTTCGGTGGTGAAGGCGGCGTGGTCGGTGGCCACCACCTGCAGGGATCCCGACGACAGCCCGGCCCACAGCGAATCCTGATGCAGCTTGTTGCGGAACGGCGGCGACATCACGCGCCGCGCGGCGTATTCCCAGTCCTTGTCGAAATATTCGGATTCATCCAGCGTCAGATGCTGGATCAGCGGCTCGCCGAACACCCGCATGCCTTTCTGGCGGGCGCGGCGGATGGCCTCATGCGCCTGCTCGCAGCTCACATGCACGATATAAAGCGGCACGCCCGCGGCGTCGGCGATCATGATGGCGCGGTTGGCGGCCTCGCCCTCGACCTCGGGCGGGCGGGAATAGGCGTGGCCCTCGGGGCCGGTGATGCCCTCGGCCATGTATTTTTCCTGCAGCGCCGCCACCACGTCGCCGTTTTCCGCATGCACCAGCGGCAGGGCGCCGATCTCCGCGCAGCGCTTGAACGAGGCGTACATCTCGTCATCCTGCACCATCAGCGCGCCCTTGTAGGCCATGAAATGCTTGAAGGTGTTGACGCCGCGCTTGACGATCTCGGGCATCTCCGAATGGATCTTTTCGTTCCAGTCGACGATGGCGAGGTGATAGCTGATGTCGACGCAGATCTGGGGCGCCGATTTGCGGTCCCATTCGTCCATGGCGCTCAGCAGGGACCCGTCCTCGCCCGGCAGGCAGAAATCCACCAGCATCGTCGTGCCGCCCGCCGCCGCCGCGAAGGTGCCGGATTCGAAGGTTTCCGCCGCCGTGGTGCCCATGAAGGGCATCTCCAGATGGGTGTGCGGGTCGATGCCGCCGGGGATGACATAGGCGTCGGTGGCGTCGATGGTCTCGTCGCCCTTGAGGTTCGGCCCGATTTCGCGGATCGCGTCCCCGTCGATCAGCACATCGGCTTTCCATGTGCGGTCGGCGGTGACGATGGTTCCGTTCTTGATGACTTTGGTCATGGGTGGTCTCCTGCGAACATGGCAAGCCCGCGCGCCGCCGCGTCCCGGGCTTGACCCGGGGCGCGCGGGCGCGCGAGGGGTGGTTTGCGCCTCACTCTCACTCCACGATCTCCGCCGTCTCCACCACCGCGTGAAACAGCACGTCGGCGCCGGCGGCGGCCCATTCCTGCGTGATGTCCTCGGCCTCGTTATGGGACAGGCCGTCGACGCAGGGGCACATCACCATGGCGGTGGGGGCGACCTTGTTGATCCAGCAGGCGTCATGCCCGGCCCCGGAGATCAGGTTCATGTGCGAATAGCCGAGGCGTTCGGCGGCGCGGCGCACGGCGGACACGCACCCCTCGTCGAAGGTGACGGGATCGAAGCCGCCGACGTTTTCGAATGCGACTTCCAGCCCCATGTCGTCGCAGATCTTCTTCGCACCGACCTCCAGCCGGGCCACCATGTCGGCGATCACCGCCTTGTCGGGCGAGCGGAAATCAACGGTGAACACCACCTTGCCGGGGATCACGTTGCGCGAATTGGGGAACACGTCGATATGCCCCGCCGCGCCCACGGCGTTGGGCTTGTGGGACCAGGCGATCTCGTCGACCAGTTCGAGGATCCGCGCCATGCCGAGCCCGGCGTTCCTGCGCATGGGCATCGGGGTCGAGCCGGTGTGGCTGTCCTTGCCGGTCACCGTCACCTGGGTCCAGGACAGGCCCTGCCCGTGGGTGACGACGCCGACCTCCTTGCCCTCGGCCTCCAGAATCGGCCCCTGTTCGATATGCAGTTCGAACATGGCGTGCATCTTGCGGGCGCCGACTTCTTCTTCGCCGCGCCAGCCGATGCGGGTCAGTTCGTCGCCGAAAAGCCTGCCCTCGGCATCCTGCCGCGCATAGGCGTAATCCTGCGTGAGCACGCCCGCGAACACCCCCGAGGCCAGCATGGCCGGCGCAAAGCGGGTGCCCTCCTCGTTGGTCCAGTTGGTGACCACGATCGGGTGTCTTGTCCTTATGTCGAGATCGTTGAGGCTGCGGATGATCTCCAGCCCCGCCAGCACGCCCAGCACCCCGTCATAGCGCCCGCCGGTCGGCTGGGTGTCGAGATGCGAGCCCACATAGACCGGCAGCGCGTCGGGGTCCGCGCCCTCGCGCCGCGCGAACATGTTGCCCATCTGGTCCAGCCCCATGGTCAGGCCCGCCTCCTCGCACCATGACTTGAACAACGCGCGGCCTTCGGAATCCTCGTCGGTGAGGGTCTGGCGGTTGTTGCCGCCGGCCACGCCGGGGCCGATCTGCGCCATCTCGTGGATCGAGGCCCAGAGCCGGTCGGAATTGATCTTCAGGTTTTCGCCGGGTGCAGACATGTCAAACCCCTAATCCAGATTCTTGAGTACGTCGCCAAGCGTGCCGATCAGCGTGTCGATCTGCGCTTTCGAGATGATCAGCGGCGGCGACAGCGCGATGATGTCGCCGGTGGTGCGAATGAGAATGCCCTTGTCATAGGCGTCGAGAAACGCCGCGAAGGCGCGCTTGGTGGGCGCCCCGGCGATGGGGTCCAGCTCCACCGCGCCGATCAGGCCCTGGCCGCGAATGTCGATCACATGCGGATGATCGCGCAGGCTGAACAGCGCGTCGAGCCAGTAGCTCTCCAGTTCGGCGGCGCGGGTCAGCAGGCCCTCCTCGCGATAGGTGTCGAGGGTGGCGATGCCGGCGGCGGCGGCGACGGGGTTGCCGGAATAGGTGTAGCCGTGGAACAGCTCGATCATGCCCTCGGGGCCGGTCATGAAGGCGTCGTGGATCTCGGCCGTGGCCAGCACCGCGCCCATGGGGATGACGCCGTTGGTCAGCCCCTTGGCGGTGGTGATCAGGTCCGGCGTCACCCCGTAATGATCGGCGGCGAAGTTGGACCCGAGCCGCCCGAAGCCGGTGATGACCTCGTCGAAGATCAGAAGAATGCCGTGCCTGGTGCAGATATCCCGCAATCGGTTCAGGTAGCCCTTGGGCGGCATCAGCACGCCGGTGGATCCGGCCATGGGCTCGACGATCACCGCGGCGATGGTCGAGGGGTCGTGCAGGGCGCAGATGCGCTCCAGTTCGTCGGCCAGTTCCGCGCCGTGTTCCGGCTGCCCGCGGGTGAAGGCGTTGCGGGCGAGGTCGTGGGTGTGGGGCAGATGGTCGACCCCGGTCAGCAGCGTGCCGAAATGCTTGCGGTTGGCGACGATGCCGCCAACGGAAATGCCGCCGAAATTCACCCCGTGATAGCCGCGTTCGCGCCCGATCAGCCGGGTGCGCCCCGCATCGCCGCGCGCCCGGTGCCAGGCAATGGCGATTTTCAGCGCGGTTTCAACGCTTTCCGAGCCGGAATTGGTGAAGAACGCGTGCTCGAACCCGGCCGGGGCCAGATCGATGATGCGCGAGGCCAGTTCGAACGCCTTGGGGTGGCCCATCTGGAACGCCGGCGCGTAATCGAGCTCGCCGGCCTGACGCGCGATCGCCTCGGTGATGCGCGGGCGGCAATGCCCGGCGTTGCAGCACCACAGCCCCGCGGTGCCGTCCAGCACCTGACGCCCGTCGGCGGTGGTGAAATGCATGTCCTTGGCCGCCACGAACATGCGCGGCGCTTTCTTGAACTGGCGATTCGCGGTAAACGGCATCCAGAAGGCGCGCAGATCGTTCGGCGCGGCGGCGCTGCGGTCGGACATGGCTGGTTCTCCCCCCTGCACGGCAAGCCGCGCGCATCCCGTATCCCTTGATGCGATCGGCTTCTTGCAATTTCTCTTGCGGTCACGTTGACCGTCTGGTCAAAATTTACGCTAGGCACGGCGCCCCAGCCGGTCAAGGCGAAAATATCGTTACGAATGGAACCGAGATGAACACCCGCGACCCCGCCGCCGCCGCCCCCGCGGATCCTGCGATCAGCACGCCGCGCGCGGCGCAGACCAGGCGGCGCACCCGCATCCAGCGCGAGAACGAGGAAAAGATACTCGCCGCGGCGCTCGAGGTGTTTTCGACCTATGGCTTTCGCGGCGCGACGCTGGATCAGATCGCCGACGGCGCCGGCATGTCAAAGCCCAACCTGCTGTATTATTTCCGGCGCAAGGAAGATATCCACGCCGCCCTGCTGGCGGGGCTGCTCGACGACTGGCTCGACCCGCTGCGCGCGCTCAGCGCCGAGGGCGACCCGTTGCGGGAAATCCGCGACTATCTGCGGCGCAAGCTTGACATGGCGCGGGACAGGCCGCGCGAAAGCCGGCTGTTCGCCAACGAAATCATGCAGGGCGCGCCGCGCATCGAACCCTATCTGGAGGGCGAGCTGAAGCAGCTGGTGAACGAGAAGGCCGAGGTGATTCGCGGTTGGATCGCCGCGGGCAAGCTGCGTGTGGTGGACCCGATTCACCTGATCTTCGCCATCTGGGCCACCACCCAGCATTACGCGGATTTCGACTGGCAGGTGCGAATGCTGCTGGACGGGGCGGACGACCGGACCGGCGGCGCGGGCGGGCATTTCGACGACGCGGGACGGTTCCTTGAAACCCTGTTCATGAAAGGGCTGACGCCGGATTGACCGGGGCTGTCGGCCATGGCGAAAACCTATTTAGGCGGACAGGGGCGGTCCGGGGCGTAGATCCCCAGCAACCCCGCCGTCACCACCGCCTTCTGCAGGCGGGGGTCGGCGCCCCCGGCCGTGGACAATCTGGAAAAATCGCCGAGCGGCCCCCCGGCCTTCAGGGCCGGAAAGTCGATTTCCAGCAGCGGCAGGCGTTCGCCGGCGCCGCGCACGGCAAGCCTGCCGGGGAACTCCTCCAGCCAATACGGGCGGGTGGTGGCGCTGAGCCCGGTGCATTGGGTGACCTTGGCGCGGAACCTGCGGCGCAGCTCGAACACCTCCAGCCGCGCCACGGCGCGGTAATCGGCGCTGCGCGCCAGTTCCGCCAGATAGTCGATCCGCTCGCCGTTGCGTTCCAGCAGCGGCCCGAGCCGGACGAACCGCGCGCCCAGCAGCACAAGCGAGACGATCGCCAGCAGGATCAGCATGTTGCGCCGGAACGTTCGCGCGATGTCGCGGCGGATGCGCCCCCCCGGATGCTTGCCGCCAGTCGGCTTGCCGCCCGCGCCCATCCGATCAGCGGTCGATGATGTCGCGCAGCTCCACCATGTTGGCGCGGGCGCGCAGGATGTTCTGGGCCATGGCCGACAGGTGGCTCGGCATCAGCAGCCCGTCGTCGCGCCCGTTGGACACGATCAGCGGCTTGAGCACCGCGGCCTCGGCGATATGGGCCTCCATGCGGTCCCAGACATCCTCCAGATCGCGGCGCTTCAGCACGGTGTCGAAATCGGCGCGCATGGCCTGCATCAGCCCGTGCAGCGCGAACATCTGGCCGCGCGCGCGGTGAAACAGGTTGTCGGCGCGAAAATCGAACCAGCCGCGATTGTTGCCGGGACCGGGCACGAAGATGTCGCGCTTCGGGTCGTAGACCATGCCCAGCGCGCGCTTGCTGAGCTGGTCGGTGGTCGATCCCAGATCCTTTGCCACCCGGTCGAGCATCACCCGCAGATTGTCGGCGCGCACGTCGAACAGCGCGTCGCAGCGCGACAGGCGGGCGTTGTAGCGCTCATACAGCTCGATGGCCCCGCGATAGGAGGACCCGGCCGACGTGGACAGGAACACCAGCTGCTTGTCGAAGGGGTTGTTGAGCACCCAGGCGCGTTCGTTGACCTGCAGGCGCGACTGCGCGCCCTGCAGGTCGCTGTCGGCGCCCGAGGTGCCGCGCACCCGGCCCAGCCGGTCGGTGAGCTCGATGCCGAAGCGGCGCATGATGTCGAGCGCGCCCAGCTGGAACGCCGCCTTGTTGTCGAAGAACGGCGTGTCCGCCCAGTCCACCAGCCCGAAAAAGCCGATGGTGTACATGGGCGTCGCCGGGGCCCAGTCGTTCTGGTTGACCATCATGTCGATCAGCGCCGCCTGCATGCGCACGGTCTGCGAGGGCGCGCAGGTCTTTACGTCCTCGGAGCCGCTTTCCGGGGCGGTCTCCTCGCCCGAAGTCTGCAGCGCCGAACTGACGATCAGCTGCTGGGGATAGCGCATGTCCTCGCCGCGGATCCAGGCGAAGCGCCAGGTCAGGACGCCGAGATAGAGGATGGCGAGGATCACCAGCGTCGGGCGCAGCAGCCGCAGCGCGCGGCGAAAACGCGCCTGCTCGGCCAGCTCCGCCGCGTCGAGCGTGGACGAGCGGGCGAAACCGGTCATCCGCATGAGCCAGTCCCAGATTTCCATGACGAAATCGATGATCGCAGTCATTCGCGCGCTCCGTTGCTAGGCGTCGCTCCCTAGGTAGAGAGGTTTTGCGGCGAGGCCAAGACGCGCCCGCGTCGCAATCGCGCCCCGACTGCGCGCCCCGACTGCGCGCCCCGATTGCGCCCCGATTGCGCCTTGGCGGCCCAAGCGCCGCGCCAATGGCGGATCGGGATCCGCCCTACGGCCTCGATGAGCGCGGCGAGACCATTGCGACGCCGGTCTTCGCGGCGCCGCCCGTCGGGGCGTTTGCGATGGAACCCGGCGGCTGAGCGAAGGCGGACTCAGTCGGATTTCGCGCGGTGCTCGCGAAAGAAATCGGCGATGCGCCCGGCCATCCAGTCCGAATCCAGCGGCAGTTTCATGCGCTCCAGCGCCTCGTCGGCCAGCGGTTCGGGATAGACCGCGCCGCGCCGCTCGGTGATCAGCTGCGACGAGAATTCCCGCGAAAACTCCGGATGCGGCTGATAGCTCAGCGCCGGGCCGTTGCGATAGGCGAGCCCGGCGTGCGCGCAGAACGGCGAGGACGCGATCACTTCGGCGTCGGCGGGCTTTTCGACCACCTGATCCTGATGCGAGGCCAGCACGGTGATCTCGCCGCCGGTCTCGGCGCTGGCATAGGTCTGGGCCCCGATGCCCCAGCCCTTGGGCGATTTTTCCACTCGCCCGCCAAGCGCCTGCGCCAATAGCTGGTGACCAAAGCAGATCCCCACCACCGGCGTCCCGGCGGCGTAGGCGCGGCGCACGAAATCCTCAAGCGCCGCGATCCAGGGCAGGTCGTCATAGACCCCGAATTTCGATCCGGTGAGCAGCCAGCCCTCGGCCTCGCCAGGGTCGCGCGGCATCTCGCCCTCGTAGACCTTCCATGCGGCCAGCTCCAGCCCGCGGCCGGCCAGCAGCGTCTCGAACATATGGGTGAAGGATTCGCCGTGCTCGTCACGCATATGCGCCGCCACATCGCCGGTTTCGAGGATGCCGATCAGCATGTTGAAGCCTTTCGTTTTTTGTGATCACAAGATATAACGACCGGAGCGCGGCAACGCCAGCGCCGTTTCGAGGACAGGCCAGGCATGGCCCGGATCGACGGCGCCCGGGGGACTCGCCGGCGAAAACAACGGCGGATACGGAGCAATCCATGAAAAAGATCACCCCGGACATCAGCCTCGCGGCATCGCCCCAGCTTGGTCCCGACGACATGGAGGCGCTGCGCGAATGGGTGCGCACGCATCGCGTCGAGGAAATCGAATGCGTGACCCCGGATTTCGCCGGCATCGCGCGCGGCAAGGTGATGCCGGCCTACAAGTTCGTGCGCGAATCCGAATCCCGGCTGCCGATCTCGATCTTCTTCGCGGTGATCACCGGCGAATACGCCGACGCGCCGCATCCCGAATTGTATTCCGACGGCGACATCACCCTGATCCCCGACCTGTCCACCGCGCGCGCCGTGCCCTGGGCGGGCGAGGCGTCGCTGCAGATCATCCATGACGTCTATGACCGCGACGGCGTGGCGATCCCCTTCGCCCCGCGCGAGGTGCTGCGCCGGGTGCTGCGCGCCTATGACGCCCGCGGCTGGACCCCCGTCGTGGCGCCTGAGCTGGAATTCTATCTCACCAAGCCCAACACCGATCCGGATTATCCGCTCGAACCCCCGATTGGCCGGTCGGGCCGCCAATCCACCGGCAGCCAGGCGTTTTCCATGTCCGCCGTGGACGAGTTCGATTCGGTGATCGAGCACATCTACGACTACGCCGAGGCCCAGGGGCTGGAGATCGACACCATCATCCAGGAGGCCGGCGCCGCGCAGCTGGAAATCAACCTGCTGCACGGCGACGCCATGCAGCTCGCCGATCAGGTGTTCCTGTACAAGCGGCTGATCCGCGAGGCGGCGCTGCGCTGCGGCTGCTACGCCACCTTCATGGCCAAGCCCATGGCCAAGCAGCCGGGCAGCGCCATGCACATACATCAGTCGATCCTCGACCGCGACGGGCGCAACATCTTCACCGGCGCGGACGGCGAACCGACCGCGGAGTTCAGCCATTTTCTGGGCGGCCAGCAAAAACATCTGCCGGCGGCGACCCTGCTGATGGCGCCCTATGTCAATTCCTATCGGCGGCTGGTGGCCTTCATGTCGGCGCCGGTGAATCTGGAATGGGGCCATGACAACCGCTCCACCGGGCTGCGGGCGCCCCGCGCCAAGCCGGCCGCGCGCCGGGTCGAGAACCGGGTGAGCGGCGCCGACGCCAACCCGTATCTGGCCATCGCCGCCTCGCTCGCCGCCGGGCTGCTGGGCATCGAGGAAAAGATCGCGCCCCGCGATCCGGTCGCGGGCATGGCCTACGAACATAACCGCGACCTGCCCTGGTCCATGCTCGAAGCCGTGGACCGGCTGGAGGCGTCAGCGCCGCTCGGCCGCGTTCTGGGCGAGAGATTCGTGGAAATATATTGCAACATCAAGCGTTTCGAACATGACGAGTTCATGACCGTCATCAGCCCCTGGGAACGCGAACACCTGCTGTTGAACGTATGACCCTGCTGCATCGCAACGACCGGCGCGGGGCGCATGCGCCATCCTGGTACGCCGAGACCGCGCATCCCCTGCCCGAGCAGCCGCCCCTGCAAGGCGAAACCCGCGCCGATGTCTGCATCATCGGCGGCGGCATCACCGGGCTGTCGAGCGCGCTGCATCTGGCGGAGCGCGGCGTCGACGTGGCGCTGGTCGAAGCGCATCGCGCGGGCTGGGGCGCCTCGGGGCGCAACGGCGGGCAGGTCGGGGTCGGGCAGCGCATCGAGCAGCCGGAGCTTGAGGCCCGCGTCGGGCGCGACGCCGCCCGCGACGCCTGGAAAATCGGCCTCGACGCGGCGCAGCTGGTGCGCGATCTGATCGAGCGCCACCAGATCGACTGCGCCTACAAGCCGGGGGTGATGCATGTGAACCACCGCGCCCGCCACGACGCCCATTCCCGGGCGCATGTGGCGCATATGCGCGAGGTCTACGGCTATGACGGACTGGACTTCCTGACCCGCGATCAGGTCGCCGAGCGCCTCGGCGCCGTCGGCTGCTTCGGCGGCGAACTCGACCGCAACGCCGGCCATCTGCATCCGCTGAATTTTTCGCGCGGCCTGGCCAGGGCCGCGCTCGCGGCGGGGGCGCGGATCTTCGAGATGACCGAGGCGACAGGCGTCGACGGCACGAATGTCGCCACCGAGGCGGGCCTTGTGAAGGCCGATACGGTGATCCTGGCCTGCAACGGCTATCTGGGCGGGCTGGCGGCGGAGGTCGCGGCGCGGGTGATGCCGATCAACAATTTCGTGCTCGCCACCGAGGCGTTGCCCGAGGATCGCGCCCGGTCGCTGATCCGCGACGACGTGGCCGTGGCCGACAGCCGATTCGTGGTCAACTACTACCGATTGTCCGAGGACCGGCGCTTGCTGTTCGGGGGCGGCGAAAGCTATGGCGACGTTTTTCCCCGCGACATCAAGGCGTTCGTGCGCAAGCGGATGCTGAAGGTTTTCCCGCAGCTCGGCGACGTGAAGATCACCCATGGCTGGGGCGGCACGCTGGCCATCACCCTCACCCGCCTGCCGGTGTTCGCCGAGATCCGCGCCGGGGTGATCAACGCCTCGGGCTATTCGGGATCGGGCGTGGCGCTCGCCGCCATGGCCGGGCCGATCCTGGCCGAGGCGCTGCAGGGGGAGCGCGCCCGCTTTGACGCCATGGCCGCCCTGCCCGCCCCGCGCTTTCCCGGCGGCGCGGCGCTGCGCCGCCCGACCCTGATCGCGGCGATGCTGCTGGCGCGCCTGCGCGACGCGCTGTGACCGCCTGACGGGGGCGTCGGGCGGTCGGTTCGCCGTGGGGTTGCGTCAAGCCCGATTTCTCCGAAAAACCGGCGCATTTTGACGCGCGCGTTAACTTCGAGGTGGTGGCTGGCGTCTAGGCTTGGTCCCGTCGCCCTTCGGCCTGCGCTTGGGGGCGGCGTTGGGGGAGCCCCGCGGTTGGGTCGCGGGTCTGTATTGGGGGGAGCAATGGATATGAACACCTGGCCCGGATTTTTCCGCGACCTGTCCATGTGGCTCGGGATCATTTGCGTGGTGTTTTTCGCCGCGCTGTGGATGCTGTCGAGCCGCAACGAATTTCTAGGCGCCGCGGGGGGCACCTGGGCGATCGCGCAGGTCTTCGCGGGGTTGGCGAGCTATGCGGAGCGCCGCGCGCAATCCCGCCCGGCGACGGGGGCGCGATTGCGGCCATCCTCGGAACAGGCGTGACGCGCGGCGCCGCCCGGAACGCCGAACGGGCCGCGACCGGGTGCGGCGCGCCGCCGCCCCCGCCTCAGCGGTCAACGACCTCGTAGGGGCGCGGAAACGCGCTGAGCGCGGCGTGCACCGCCGCGGCGTCAAGCTTGCTGACGCCGCCCGGCGCCACATGGGCGACCAGCCCCAGACGCTTGTCCTCGATCACCTCGATCGAGGCCGAGATCCCGGCCTTCTCCAACGCCTCGCCATAGACGCGACTGATGGCGCGTTTGCGCAGGTCCGGCTTGAACACCTTGCCGACGGCGGTTTTCGGCAGTTCCTCCAGCACCTCCACATGCTTGGGATGGGCGGCGCGTTCGGCGACCCGCTCCTGCGCCCAAGCCATCAGTTCGGCGGAAGACGCCTCGCCGCCGGCGATCAGCTCCACATAGGCGCAGGCGACCTCGCCGGAATGGGCGTCGGGCTGGCCGATGGCGCCGACGAAGGCCACCGCCGGATGCCCGGCCAGCGCCTCCTCGATCACCGCCGGGTCGATGTTGTGGCCGCCGCGGATGATCAGGTCCTTGGCCCGCCCGGTGATCCACAGATAGCCGTCGGAATCGATGCGCCCCAGATCGCCGGTGCGCAGATGCCCGCCGTCGGCGTAGAGCGAGACGTTCTTCTCCGGCTCGGTGTAGGTGGCGCCGGGACGCACCCCGGGGTTGGAGATGCAGATCTCGCCGATCTCGTCCACGGCGCATTCCTTCGTGACCGCGCCGAGGGCGTCGCAATGCAGGATGCGCAGGTCGGTATAGGGGAAGGGGATGCCCACGGAACCGATCTTTCGCTGTCCGTCCATGGGGTTGCAGGACACAAGACAGGTCGCCTCGGTCATGCCGTAGCCTTCGAGGATCTTCACCCCGGTGGCGCTTTCGAACTGCTTGAACAATTCCTGAGGCAAGGGCGCGGACCCGCAAAGCGCGAAGCGCAGGCTGGACAGGTCGGCGTCGACCTTGCGCTGCATCAGCGCCGCGGCGGCGGTGGGCACGGTCACCATGAAGGACACTTTCCAGCGCGCCACCAGTTTCCAGAAATTGTCGAACACCCCGTCGCCGCGATACCCCGCCGGGGTCGGCATCACCATATGGGCGCCCGAGGCCACGCAGCTCATCAGGATCGGATAGGCGGCGAACACGTGAAACAGCGGCAGCGGGCACAGCACCGTGTCGGTCGAATTCAGCATCAGATAATCGGAAATCCAGCCCTGATAGATCATGCCGCGATGGTCGTGCTGGGCCAGCTTCGGCATCCCGGTGGTGCCGCCGGTGTGGAAATAGGCCCCGATGCGGCTTTCGTCGCCGCTTTCCTCGAAATCCAGCGCGTCGGCGCGTTCGCGGGCCATTTCGGCGTTGAAGTCCAGCGCCTGTGCGGTCGTGGGCTGCGCCTTGGGCCGGATCATCGGGATCAGCCAGCTCAGCGGCGGGCTGAGATAGCGCTTCAGATCCACCTGCAGGATGGTCTTCACGTCGGGCGCCAGGGCGACGGCGGCGGCGGCCTTGTCGGCGATGTCGCTTTTCGGGAACGGCGCCAGCGTCACCAGCACCCTGGCCCCGGATTCGCGCAGGATGGCGCCGATCTGCTCGGGCTCCAGCAGCGGATTGAGCGGATTGACGATCCCCGCCGTGGCCCCGGCGAGGAGCGCGACCGCGGTCTCGTTGCAATTGGGCAGCAGATAGGCGACGGCGTCGCCCTCCTCGACCCCGAGGCGGCGGAACAGGTTGGCGGCCTGGGTGACGCGCGCGCGGCATTCGGCCCAGGTCAGGGTCTCGGCCTTGTCGGTCGGGCCGGATTTGATCTGGAAGCTGATCGCCGACCGGTCGGGATGCGCGGCGGCGGTCTCGGACAGCAATTCATAGACGGATCGCGCGCTCCAGCGTTCGGCGACCGGGGTTTTCTCGACCGCGATCTTGTCGTCGAGCGTGGCGAAAGTCCTGGGCGTATGCGTCATTCTCGTTCTCCCCGCGTCACCGGCCGGTCGCGGCGATCCGCGCTGACGCGCGCCTGGCGACGGCTTTTTGCCAGAATACATGATTGCCGGGAAGGGCGGGCGCAACAATTACCCGACGTCAGGGCGCCGCGCCGCGCGCCTAGGCCTGGGTGAATTGCAGCCGGGCCAGCCGCGCGTAAAGCCCGTCCTGGGCGCTCAGGGTCGCGTGATCGCCCTCGGCGACGATGCGCCCGCCTTCGAGCACGATGATGCGGTCGGCCTTCTTCACCGTGGCCAGCCGATGGGCGATGACCAGCGTGGTGCGCCCGTGCGACAGCGCCTCCACCGCCGCCTGCACCGCCTGTTCGCTTTCCGCGTCCAGCGCCGAGGTCGCCTCGTCCAGCAGCAGCACCGGCGCGTCGCGCAGGATGGCGCGGGCGATGGCGATGCGCTGCTTCTGCCCGCCCGACAGCATCACCCCGCGTTCGCCGACGAAGCTGTCATAGCCTTCGGGCAGCGCGGCGATGAAGTCATGGGCGGCGGCGGCGCGGGCGGCGGCCTCGACCTCGGCGTCGCTGGCCTCGGGGCGCCCGAAGCGGATGTTGCCCGCGACGCTGTCGGCGAAGATCGCCGGGGATTGGCTGACCAGCGCGAACTGGCTGCGCAGGGTCTCGGGCGTCAGATCGGCGATATTCACCCCATCAAGCCGGATGCGCCCCGAATTAGGATCGTAGAAGCGCAGCAGCAACTGGAACAGCGTGGTCTTGCCCGCCCCCGAGGGCCCCACCACCGCCACGGTTTCGCCCGCCGCGATGTTGAGCGAGACATCGTGCAGCGCCGGGGCGTCCGGGCGCGCGGGGTAGCGGAAGGTGACCGCGTCGAACCCCACCGCGCCGCGGCTGGGATCGGCCAGCGCCGCCGGCGCCGCGGGCGGGGCGACGCTGTCCTCGGATTCGAGCAATTCGATCAGCCGCTCGGTGGCGCCCGCGGCGCGCTGCACCTCGCCCCAGACCTCGGACAGCGCGCCCACCGAGCCCGCCACCATCACCGCGTAGATCAGGAACTGCACCAGCTCGCCCGGCGAGATCACCCCCGCGCGCAGGTCCCGCGCGCCGATCCACAGCACCCCGACCACCCCGGTGAACACCAGGAAGATGATGATCGCCGCCAGCTGCGCGCGCGCCACGATGCGCTTGCGCGAGGCCTCGTAGGCGGCTTCGGTCAGCGCCCCGAACTGGGCGCGCGACGCGGCCTCGTGGGTGTAGGCCTGCACGGTCTGGGCTTCCTGAAGGGTTTCGGAGGCCTGGGCCGAGCTTTCGGCCACCTTGTCCTGGCTTTCCCGCGACAGGCGGCGCACCTTGCGCCCGATGATCAGGATCGGCAGCACCACCAGCGGCACCAGCAGCAATTCATAGGCCGACAGCTTGGGCGAGGTCCAGACCATCAGCGCCAGCCCGCCGATCAGCAGCAGCACGTTGCGCAGCGCGATGGAGATCGACGAACTGACCACCGACAGGATCAGCGTGGTGTCCGTGGTCAGGCGGCTCAGCACCTCGCCGGTCATCAGCCGTTCGTAAAAGGCCGGGCTCATGCCGATGACCTTGTCATAGACCGCCTTGCGCAGGTCGGCGATCACCCGTTCGCCGAGCCGCGTCACCAGATAGTACCGCGCGGCGGTGGCCAGCGCCAAGGCGGCGGCGATGGCGATGGCGGCCATGAAATACTGGTCCATGAGGAACGTCGATTCGGCCGAGAACCCGTTCACCACCCGCCCGGCGGCGATCGGCAGCGCCAGGTTGAGCATCGTCGTCACCAGCAGCATCGCCGCCGCGCCCCAGGCCAGCGACCTGTAGGGCGCGATGAACGGCGCAAGCCGGCGCAACGACCCGACGGATTTCGATTTGGCGCGTTCGGTGGGGGACTCGATCTGGGACAAGGTCTCTGCTTTCTCGGGCGCTGCGCGGGCGGGGCGCCGCAAGGATGTAGCAACGCAGCGGCCCAGCCACAATGCGCCTTGCGCCGAATCAGGGCGCGCAAGCCGCGCCCCCGCCGCCGGAGGCCGCGCCCCGCCGGGCCGGCGCGCGGGTCGGCAGGGGGCGAATTCCGGACGCCCGCCGCGCCGCTAGGGAAAAATTTACCTCGGGCGGCGATCATCACGGGGGTCCGCGGCGACGCTCGCCGCGGATGACGTTTCGCGACACTTGTCCCTCGTGAGAACGCGAAGCCGCCATCGCCCGGACGGTCCGCGCCATCGGCGCCGATCATCCAGTTTCCGGGTCGTGCATGGCCCGATGCGGCGCCGGTTGCGTCGTGCGCCCTCCGGGCGGCGTCCAGGGTCTCGCGGCCCTGCCAACGCCCATCCCGGAGGGTTTTTTTTGGCTTTTTGTTCGATTGGCGGGCGGGAGCCCGCGGGTTGGCGATGAATCGCCCGGCCATGCCGTCGCCTCCCCCATCCGGAAAAAACCGCCGCCGCTGCGAAAAAGCCTGTCCGCGACGCGGGCGGGTCGTTCGCGGACGCGCGGGCGGCGGCGGCGGCGGACATGCTCGGGCTTTCCCACCGGGACCCCTGATAGCATGCGTCTGCTGATTTCCTTCGCCGCGCTGTTCCTGTCGATCGTCTTCGTGCAGCTCGGCTCGGGCGCGCTCGGGCCGCTGGACGCGCTGTCGGGCGCGGCGCTGGGGTTCTCGACGGCCGAGATCGGCCTGCTCGGCTCGGCGCATTTCGTCGGTTTCTTCGTCGGCTGCTGGAGCGCGCCGCGCATGATGGGGCGCATCGGTCATTCCCGCGCCTTCGCCGCCTTCGCCGCGTCGGGGGCGATCGGCGCGCTGGCGCACCCGCTGTGGCAGGATCCGGCGTTCTGGGCGGCGCTCAGGGTGCTGACCGGGATCGCCGTCGCCGGCGCCTACACGGTGATCGAGGGCTGGATGCAGGCCAAGGTCACCAACGCCAATCGGGGGCGGGCGCTGGGGGTCTACCGGCTGGTGGATCTCAGCGCCTCGCTGGGGGCGCAGGCGATGATCGCGGTGCTGCCGCCGGCGTCTTACGTGTCCTACAACATTCTCGCGCTGCTGGGCTGCCTGTGCCTGTTTCCGCTGACGCTCACCTCCAGCAAGGCGCCGGTGATGCCGGGCGCCCCGCGCCTGCGCCCGATCCAGGCCATGCGCCTGTCGCCGCTGGCCGCCGCCGGGGTGCTGGTCACCGGCATGTCGATGCCGGCGTTTCGCATGATCGGCCCGATCTACGGTCAGCAGATCGGGTTGAACGCCAGAGGCATCGCGCTGTTTCTGGGGGCGGCGGTGCTGGGCGGCGCCGCGGCGCAGATCCCGGTGGGCTGGATCGCCGACAAGCTTGACCGCCGCCATGTGCTGATCGGGCTGTCGCTGGCCTCGACCGCGGCCAGCGCCGCCATCGCCCTCGACCCGGGCGGTTCGCCGCAATCCGTGCATCTCGGGGCCTTCGCCTTCGGGCTGTTCGCGTTTCCGATTTTCTCGATCTCCTCGGCTCATGCCAATGATTTCGCCGCGCCGGATTTCGTCGCCGAGCTCAACGCCTCGCTGCTGTTCATCTATGGGCTCGGGGCCATCGCCAGCCCGTATTTCGCGTCGCGCCTGCTGGAGGCCTACGGCCCGCCATCCCTGTTCGCGATGATCGGGCTCATGCATGCGGGGCTCGCCATGTTCAGCGTGCTGCGGATGCTGAAACGGCCCACGGCGGCGGTCCGCACGCCGTATCGCTATCTGCCGCGCACCTCCTTCCTGCTGGGGCGACTGATGCGGCGGCGGCGGGATCGGGATCGCCCCTGAAAACCGCCGCTCTCGCCCCCCGCCGCGCGATCCGCTATGAAGCCCCGACTCGGACATCCCACACCAAAAGTCAGGCGCGACATGGCCCGCATTCTCATCACCTCCGCCCTGCCCTACATCAACGGCGTCAAGCATCTGGGCAATCTGGTCGGATCCCAGCTGCCCTCGGACGCCTATGCGCGGGTCATGCGCCAGCGCGGGCACGAGGTGCTGCTGATCTGCGCCACCGACGAACACGGCACCCCGGCCGAACTGGCCGCCGCCAAGGCCGGCAAGCCGGTGGCCGAATTCTGCGCCGAGATGTACGAGGTGCAGAAGTCGATCGCCGAGGGGTTCAGGCTCAGCTTCGATCATTTCGGGCGTTCCTCGTCGGCGCGCAATCGCCAGCTGACCCAGCACCTCGCCGGGCGGCTCGCCGACGCCGGGCTGATCGAGGAGGTGATGGAGCGCCAGGTCTATTCGCCCGAGGACGGCCGCTACCTGCCCGATCGCTACATCGAGGGCACATGCCCCAATTGCGGCTACGATCGCGCCCGCGGCGATCAATGCGAGAACTGCACCAAGCAGCTCGACCCCACCGACCTGCTGAACCCGCGCTCGGCGATCTCCGGCGCCACCAATCTCGAGGTGCGCGCAACCAAGCACCTGTATCTGCGCCAGAGCCTGATGCGCGAGAAGCTCGCCGCCTGGATCGATTCGAAAACCGACTGGCCGGTGCTGACCACCTCGATCGCCAGAAAATGGCTCAATGACGGCGACGGGCTGCGCGATCGGGGCATCACCCGCGATCTCGACTGGGGCGTGCCGGTGAAACGCGGCGACTGCGACTGGCCCGGCATGGAGGGCAAGGTTTTCTACGTGTGGTTCGACGCCCCCATCGAATACATCGCCGCCACCGCCGAATGGGCCGACGCCACCGGGCAGGATGACAGCGCATGGCAGCGCTGGTGGCGCGAGGATCTGGGCGCCGCGGATGTGCGCTATGTCGAATTCATGGCCAAGGACAACATCCCGTTTCACACGCTCAGCTTCCCGGCGACGCTGATGGGGGCGAATTTCGACGGCGCGGAGCCGTGGAAGCTGGTGGATTACATCAAGGGCTTCAACTGGCTCACCTATGACGGCGGCAAGTTTTCGACCTCGCAGGGGCGCGGGGTGTTCATGGATCAGGCGCTGGACATCCTGCCCCCGGATTACTGGCGCTGGTGGCTGCTGGCCAACGCGCCCGAATCCGGCGACAGCGATTTCACCTGGGAAAACTTTCAGGCCGGGATCAACAAGGATCTCGCCGACGTGCTGGGCAATTTCGTCAGCCGGGTGACCAAGTTCTGCCGCGCCCGCTTTGGCGAAGCGGTCCCCGGGGGCGGCGAATACGGCGCGCCCGAACGCGCGGTGATCACCGAAATCGCCGTGCGTCTGAAGGCCTATGACTCCCACTGGGACGCGATCGAGATCCGCAAGGCCGCCGCCGAGTTGCGCGCCATCTGGGTTGCGGGCAACGAATACCTGCAGCGCGCCGAGCCCTGGGCGAAGTTCAAGACCGACCCCGACGCCGCCGCCGTTGCCATCCGCTTCGCGCTCAACCTGATCCGGCTATACGCGATCCTGTCGCGCCCCTTCATTCCCGACGCTTCCGACAGGATGCTGACGGCGCTGGGGCTCGACGCGCGCGCCGCGCAGGACTGGCCCGACGAGATCGGCGCCGCCCTTGACGCGCTCGCCCCCGGCCATGCCTTCACCGTGCCCGAACTGCTGTTCGCCAAGATCACCGACGAGGCGCGCGCCGACATGGCGGCGCGGTTCGCCGGCGCGGCCTGAACCGCGCCGCCCGGGGGCTCAGGGCAGCCGGATCGCCAGCATCGCCGCCTCGATCGCTGCGAGGTTTTCGGGACCGGCCTGCCAGACCGTCAGACCGAGGCTCACTTCGCCGACCTCGCTGACCTCCAGCCCCGGCGCGCGCAGCGCCAGCAGATAGCGCCGCGCGGGCGCGACCGTCGGGGCGCAGGCGCGTTGGATCTGCGCCTTGCGCCCGTCAATCGTCACCTCGCGCAGATCGTATTGCGCGAAGGCCGGCAGCCGGACGAAAGGCCCGTTCCAGGGCGAGCGGTCGAAATCCAGGGTGAACGTCTCGGCGATCGCCTGCCCGACGCGCCCGGCCCCCGGCTCGATCTCCACCACCGTGTCCGGCGGCAGCGGCATGGCGAATGCGCCGGCCACGTCGCGCGGGCGCCAATCCGCCGGGACCGCGCCGCCGACGGCCTCGGGCAAGGCGCAGGGCCCGGCCGCCGCCGGCGCGCCGGGGCTGGACGCGAACGCGCAGAACGCCAGCCCCGCCAGGGCGCGCCGCATCCCGCCGCCGATGCGCCCGCCATCGTCTTGTCGCGCCCGGCTCACGTCGCCGATCCCCTGCGTCGCCCGCGCAGACCCGCAAGCCCGGCGATCGCCGAGACCAGCAGCAGCCCCGCGCCCGGAATCGGGACCTGGGACACCGCGCCGCCGCCGACTCCGCCGTCCGGCACGCTGATGAGGCTGTCGGTGACCAGATACGGGGAGATGGAAATGAACTGCGCCCCCAGCGCCCCCTGGATCAGCGGGCTTGGCCCGTTGCCCTCGAAAATCCCCAGCCCGAGGATCTGTGACGCCTGCAGCGCATCCAGCGAGGTGTTGTGGTTGAGCCGCGCCGCCATCAGATTGGCGGTCCTGGAATAGGTGGGCGCCTTGCCCGCGTGGAACAGGTTGAGATTGTGGGCGATTTCATGGGCCAGCAGCTCCGCGCCGTAGGACCCGTCGGCGTATCCGGCCTCCACCGCGATGGCGTTCCCCGGGGTCTTGCCGCAGCCGACGACGCCCTTGTTGAAGCCGCCGCAATAGTCGATCCGATCAACGAAATACAGGCTGATGGTCCGATTCACCGCGCCGCCCGGTCCATATAGCGGGTCGTTGAGCGCGAACAGCGCCGACATTTCGGCGCTGGTGGTGACCTGCACCAGTTCGGGCGCGACGATCTGCACCACCGGGTTGAAACGGATGTCGATGGGATTGGCGCCGAAGCTGGCCTGGCTGAAAATCTGGTCCAGTTCGGCCTCGCGGGTGTTGATCGCGCCGTCCGGCGGCGCGACGGCGCTGAATTCGACCGCAGAGGGATCAGCCCCCTGTTCGGTTTCGCCCGGGCTTTGCGGCGCGCTCTGGCCCTGCGGCGCGAATTCGCGCATCGCGTTCGCTGTGCCGCCGGTTCGGGGTTGAAGATCGAACATGGTCAGGCTGGCCGCATGGGCGCCGCCCGCCATGGCGAGGATCACGCACAGGGCTGCGCCCTGCGCAAGCGGAGCCGCGCTCCGCCCACTGGGTAGCAAAGACATACTCTACGCGTCCTTTGCACAACGCGACGGATACGCCCGCCGCAAAAAGCCAAGCCACACTCACATCGTCACGCCGCGATCCTTGCTCGCAAGACCGGACAAGGTCGTCGGATCACGGCATTTCGTTCACACTCGTGTCATTATCCATCCAACCATCGGGAAAACAAGCGCAATTTTAGACATCGCCCCCATGGTTGGTGGTTCATGAATGCGGCGGCAAGGTGTTTGCCCTGTGTTGACAAGGTCTTGGCGCCACGCCGCGACAGCCTGATTTTCACCGGTCAGCAGCGGCGATTCACCGGGCGGACGCGGCCGCAAAACCCGAATCACACCGCCCCGACCTGCCCCGTTTCATTCGATTTTTCGCGGCGTGAGGCGCAATCGGCCTGGTTTCGGCCAGACGCTGCGACACCCCCGTTTCGCGGCGGCCCCGGCCAACAAGGTTTTGAGTTATAGGGGGATATCGAAGCCGTCACAAATATGAACGTGGATGAATTCATCTTCGTTTATGAAGAAAACGCGCTTTTTCGCACAATCAGACTGGACATAAATGGTTAAAATGGGCGATTGGCGAACTGCACGAAAGATAAATGCGCCAGACACGCTCAGTGTTGGTGAATCTGTAAACCAGTGTCGGCATAGCTTTGCCTAAGGGCGATTCGCCGCGTAGTGAATAACAAGGGATGACCAGCGTATGTCTTTGAATATCGGCGTTCGGGCCGTAAGCCCGATCAGTTTCGCCGCCGCCTTGATCCTGGCGCAGTTCGCAACCCCCGCATCGGCCACGACCGTGTTCGACGCCGCAAGTCAGGCGCATGGCGACACGCATGCCGGCACGCATGCCGACGGAGAGCTGTTCTCCATTTCGGCGCCGGTCGAGGCCGCCAATGCGGCGAGGCGGTCGCGCAACGGGCGCTCGAAGAAAATCTATCCCGCCAACACCCGGGAAAAGGCGCTCGACCGGATCTTCAGCCAGTCCAGCTTTGGCGACCATCCCATCGACATCCGTTTCAATCCGCTGGTGGAACTGGCGGCGCCGTCGCTGGTCAAGGTGACCACGCGTTCGGAGATCAACGAGCTGTTCAGCCTGACCCCGCCGATGCGCACGGCGCGCGGCGCGATCAACAAGACCATCAGCCTCTATTACGTGCAATCGCTCGACTTCTGCTCGTTCAAGTCGCGCTCCATCGTCGGCTGCGGCAAGACCCCGGGCAACCAGATCGCGGTGGAGGCGAAATTCGCCGGCAGCTCGCGCTATGGGGCGGAACTGCTCGGGCATGAGCTCGGGCATGCGCTCAACCTGTTCCATGCGGGCAAGGCGCCGACCTATTCGGCGCGGCGCAATCTGATGGCCGGGCGGCTCAACGGCAGCACGGCGATCGATTCCATGCAGGTCTCCATGCTGTTCGGCGAGGGCAGGTTCAGCTTCTTTGGCGGCTCCAGCCTGATCCAGAAGGACCAGCAAGGCTATTTCGTCGAGATCAGCCCCTATTTCATCGTATCCAGATCCTCCTCCGGCAACGTCGCCGGGCTTGGCGACGACGGCAATGACAGCACCCGGTTTTCGGGCACGCTGGCGCCCGTGCCGCTGCCCGGCGCCGGCGCGCTGCTGCTCTCCGGGCTTGCCGCCATGGCGGGGATCGGGCGGATCAGGCGCAGCGCCTGACGCTGCTGCGCCGCCCTCGCCCGCTAGCCGGGTCGGGGCGGCGCGCCTTTGCGGGCACGGGTTGGAGGCGGGCGCGATCGCGCCTATCTTGAGCCCATGACCCATCAGACCCTGACCGCCGAGATCGAAAGCTGGCTGATCGACGAGACCCTCGGGGACCCCGACATCGTCGAACTGTTCGGCACGCTCTGCACCCGCCTGCACGCCATCGGTCTGCCGCTGGAGCGCGCGGCGCTGAGCTGGCCGACCCTGCACCCGCTGTTTCAGGCCGAGCAGATCTACTGGCGCCTCGGCGAGGGCGCGCAGCTCTATCAGGTGCGCCACGGCGACATGCCCACCGACGCATTCGAGAAAAGCCCGTTCCAGCATGTGCTGACCCACCGCCTGACGCGCCTGCGCCGCCGTCTGGCCGGCCCCGAGGCGGTGATCGATTTTCCGGTGCTGGTTGCGCTGAAGGCCGACGGCTTCACCGACTATCTGATGACCTCGACCCTGTTCACGATCGCCGAAGTCGAGAGCTACCGCGGCGGCGGCAGCGGCATCATGGCCAGCTGGGCGACCCGGCGCGAGGGCGGCTATTCCAGCGCCGACCTGAAATCCATCAGCCGCATCCAGCGGATATTCGCGGTCGCCTGCCGCGCCGCGATCCAGAAACGGGTGATGGTCAACCTCGCCAACACCTATCTGGGCGCCACCGCCGCCAAGCGGGTGCTGGCCGGCGAGATGCGCCGCGGCGCCGGCGAACGCATCCGCGCCGTGGTCTGGTATTCGGACCTGCGCAAGTCCACCCGGATCTCCAACGGCATGCAGCCCGACCTCTATCTCGAACTGCTGAAATGCTACTACGACTGCACCGCGCTGAAGGTGATCGAGGAGGGCGGCGAGATCCTCGATTTCATCGGCGACGCGGTGCTGGCGATCTTTCCCATCGAGCACGGAGTCGGCGAACCCGACGCGGTGCGCGCCGCCACCCGGGCCATGGAGGGCGCGCTCGACATGCGCGAGGAAAAGCTCAGGCGCGGGGCGGTGGTCGGCATGTCCAAGGACATGCGGTTCTCGGTGTCCATGGCCATCGGCGAAGTGATGTTCGGCAATATCGGCGTGCCGCAGCGCCTGACGTTTTCGGCGATCGGACCGGTGGTCAACATGCTGTCGCGGCTCGACGAGATGACCAAGGCGCTGGGGCGTTCGGTGCTGGTGACGGCGGAGGTGGCGCGGGTGGACCCGGCGCACTGGACCGGCATCGGGCCCCATGTGGCGCGGGATTTCGACGAGCCGCTGGATCTGTTCACCCGCGCCTGCACCCGCGACGCCTTCGCGCCCGCCGCGCTGTCCGCCGCCGGCTAGCGACGCGCGGCGGCCCCGAACATCCGAACAATGGCGCGCGGCCTTCGAATTCACCCCTGAATGGCGCGGATGCGCTCGGTGAGCCATTCCGCCTGATGCCCCAGTTCGAAGGCGCGGCGGAAATCCTTGTTGGCGCCCTCGCGATCGCCCAGCCGGTCGCGCAGCAGACCGCGCGCCACATGGGGCTGGCTCCAGAACGGGTCGAGCTGCATGGCCGCGGCGTAATCCTCGGCCGCGCCGCGCGGGTCGTCGCGTTCGCGCGCCAGGCCGCGCTGCAGATGCGCCGAGGCGTCGCCGGGCGCCAGCCGCAGCACCCGCGTGAACGACTCCGCCGCCTCGCGCCGCCGTTCCAGCGCCGCCAGCGCCATGGCGCGGTTGAACAGCGCGTCCACGTTCTCGCGATCCTTCGCCAGCACCCGGTCGAAATCCTGCAGCGCCAGATCCGCCACGCCGCGTTTCAGATAGAACGCGCCCCGCCCCATCAGGCTGCCCGCGTCGCCGGGTTTCAGGCGCAGGGCGGTCTGGTAATCGGCCAGCGCGCCGCGCACCTGCCCCCGCGACGCCCGCGACAGCGCCCGGTTGGGATAGAGCGCGAAAAACCCGGGATCCACCGCTTCGGCCCGGTCATAGGCGGCCAGCGCGTCGCCATGGCGGCCCAGTTCGGCGTTGGCGACGCCGATATTGGTCCAGGCGGCGGCCTGCTCGCGCTTGTCCAGCCCGCCCCATTTCAGCGCCCGACGGCAGGAATCCGCCATCCCGGCGGCCGAGGCGTCGGGGCTCATGCAGGTCTCGAAATAGGGGTTGGCGGCGGCGGGGCCGGGCGCCAGCCACAGCGCCGCCGCGATCAGCGCCGCCAGTCCGCCGCGCGGGAATGCGATGACGGGCGCGGGACGGGGAAGGGGGCGCATGGGCAAGCCTCGAACATCAGGACTCCGGCGGGATCCGGCCCGCCCACCCTAGCCGCCGGGGTGGTGAAATAAAGGCCCTGCAAGGGCATTTGCGCGCAATTTCGCTTGACCCGCCCCCGCCGCCCCGGCATCGCTGGCGGGAAGGAGCCGCCGCCCATGTCCCCCGATCCCAGTTCCACGCCGGGGCGCGTCCCCGCCGGCGCAGCGCGGCCGCCCGCCCTCCCCGACCCGGCCGCCCCGCAGCGCGACAACCTCGCCGGCGCCGCCTGGATGCTGTTTTCGGTGGTCACCGCCAGCGCCATGACGGTGGCGGTGCGCGCGCTCTCCACCGGCATGGACAGCCGCATGGTGGTGCTGCTGCGCGCCGGCATGACCATCGCCGTGTTCGCGTTGATGCTGACCTCGCCGCGGGTGCGCGGGATGCTGAAATTTTCCCGCCCCGGCATGCATCTGGCGCGCGGGATCATGGTCGGGGTGTCGACGCAGCTTGGCTTTTACACCATCTCGCAGGTGCCGCTGGCCACGGCGACCATCCTGTTTTTCACCGCGCCGATCTTCGCCACCCTGCTCGCCGGGCCGGTGAACGGCGAAAAGGTCGGCCCGCGCCGCTGGGCGGCGGTGGCGTTCGGATTCATCGGCGCGCTGGTGATTCTGCGCCCGGGCGGCGGCGAAGGCTGGACGCCCGACTGGGCCATGCTGGCGGCGCTGGCCTCGTCGCTGCTGTTCGCGGCCTCGCTGGCCACGGCGCGCGGGCTGGCCGAGGCGGACGGGGCGCTGTCGGCCTATATCTCCTCGGTGGCGATCACCGCGATCATCGGCCTGCCGCTGGCGATCCCGGTCTGGTCCCTGCCCGCCGACGACATGGCCTGGCTGGCCTTCGCGGTGCTGGTCACCGCCGGCGTCGCGCGCGGCGTCGCCGACATCCAGGCCTATCGGCTCGGCGAGGCCAGCGTCATGGGGGTGATCGCCTATCTGCGGCTGGTGCTGATCGGCGGCGCCGGCTATTTCATGTTCGGCGAAACCCCCGACGAGGCGACGCTGCTGGGCGGATCGATCATCGTCGGGGCCACCCTTTACATCGCCCAGCGCGAGGCCCGGCTGCATCACGCGCGCCGGGGCCCGAGGGCCGGGCCCGCCGACTGACCCCGCCCGCCCCGTCACGACAAGGACACGCCATGACCGCCCCTCGCCCGGCCCTGATCATCTTTGACTGCGACGGCGTGCTGGTGGACAGCGAGCCGATCAGCGACCGGGTGATGGCGCGCTATTTCACCGCCTGCGGATGGCCCTGCGAGCCCGCCCTGGTCAACCAGCTGTTCGTCGGCGGCGCCATGGAGGACGCGGGACAGGAGGCGACCCGCCGCGGCGCCGCCCTGCCCGCCGACTGGATGCCCGAGCTGTACGCGCTGATCTTCGCGGCCCTGGCGCGCGAGGTGCGCCCCATCCCCGGCATCGCCGCGGCGCTCGACGCGCTGGACCGGGCCGGGCTGGCCTATTGCGTCGCCTCCAACGGCCCCCACGCCAAGATGGACGTGACGCTGGCCGCCGCCGGGCTCGCCGAACGCCTTGCCGGCAAGCGGTTCTCCGCCCAGGATCACGCGCGCCCCAAACCGGCGCCCGACCTGTTCGAACACGCCGCGCGCCGCCATGGCGCCCCCGCCGCGCGCTGCGTGGTGATCGAGGACAGCGGCGTCGGCATGCGCGCCGCCCGGGCCGCGCGCATGCGCTGCCTCGCCTATGTTCCCGAACAGGATCCCGCAGGCGACGCCCCCGCCGCCCTGCGCGCGCTGGGCGCCGAACCCTTCGCCGACATGGCCGACCTGCCGGCGCTGCTCGGGCTCTGATCACGGTGTTGGGATCGGCCGCGCCAATCGCACGGTATCGCGCGCGCAAACATATGCTAACATATGCATGGATCCATTCAGGGAGGATGACATGATCGCAAGGACCGTTCTCATCGCCGCCGCCGCCTGCGCCTTCATCGCCGGCGCCGCGCAGGCCGGCGAATCGCCCAACCGGAGCCTTGTGATCGAAGCCCCGTTCGAAGACGTGGTGTTCGATCTGAAGCTGGCCATCGAGGAGCGCGGCTACGTGATCGACAATGTCAGTTTCGTGGGCGACATGCTCAACCGCACGGCGGCGGATGTGGGCGCGACGACCCAGGTCTACGATTTCGCCCGGGTGACGCAGTTCTGCTCGGCGACCCTGTCGCGCAAGATGATGGAGGCCGACCCTGACAACCTCGCCTTCTGCCCCTACGGCATCTACGCCTACCAGCTCGCCGGCGAGACCGACCGCGTGCATCTCGGCTATCGCCGCCTGCCCGAGGGCGCGATGCAGGAGGTCCAGGCCCTTCTCGAAGCCATGATCACCGAAGTCGCCGCCGGCCTCGAATAAGCCCATCCGATCGGGGGCGGATCCTGCGCCCGGGCGTCCGGCTGGCGGGTGGGCGCTGGGGAGGCATCGCCGGCCCGGCCTCCGGCCAGCCGAGCGGCGGGCGCGTCAGGCGTCGGTCGCCTGGCGGTCCCGCCCCCGCGCCGGGGCCACGTCGCCCGGATCGAAGCCCTGATCCAGAATGTCGGCGGGCGCCGCGCGCCCCTGCGCCAGCGCCGCCGTCAGCCGCGCCAGCGCCGGCGCGGTCTGGATGCCGTAGCCGCCCTGCCCCGCCAGCCAGAAAAAACCCTCGACCCGCGCATCGAACCCGACCGCCGGGGCCTTGTCGGCGACGAAACTGCGCAGCCCGGCCCATTTGTGTTCGATGCGCGCGACCCGGATGTCGAACGCGGTCTCGATCCGGTCGATGCAGATCGCGGCGTCGAGTTCTTCGGGCTGGGCGTCGCAGGGCGGCGAGGGCGTCTCGTCGGCGGGCGAGATCAGCAGCTTGCCCGCCTCGGGCTTCATGTAGAACGCCTCCTCCACATCCACCGCCAGCGGCCAGCCGCCCGGGTCGCGCCCCGGCGGCGACGCCACGATCAGCGCCGTGCGCCGCTTGGGGACCAGCCCGATGGGGCGCGCCCCGGCCAGCGCGCCGACCGCCTCGGCCCACGCCCCGGCGGCGTTCACCACCACCCCGGCGCGAATGTCGCGCCCGCCGGCGGTGACGATCCAGCCGCCCTGCTCGCGCGTCAGCAGGGTGACCGGCGCGCTTGCGATCAACGCGCCGCCGCGCTGCCTCAGCTGGCGCAGACAGCCCTGATGCAGGGCGTTCACGTCGATATCCATCGCCTGCGCGTCAAACATCCCGGCGGCGCCGTATTCCGCGCGCAGCAGCGGCAGCAGCCCGTGCAGCGCCGCGCGGTCGAGCCGCGTCACCGCGCCGCGCCCCGCGACCTCGTCGAACATCCGGTCCAGCGCCGCCAGCTGGTCGTCGCGCGCCAGCATCACCACGCCCCGGCGCGACAGCAGCGGCGCGTCGCAAAACCCCGCGGGCGGCGCGTGGAAAAACCCCGCCGAGGCCCGGGTCAGCGCCCGGATCGGGGCCGGGCCGTAGGTGGGCGCGAAGATCGCCGCCGAACGCCCGGTGGTGTGAAATCCGGGCCGGGATTCCATTTCCAGCAACGCCACCCTGCAATCGCGCGCCAGTTCCGCCGCCGCCGAGGCCCCGGCGATGCCGGCCCCGATCACCGCCACGTCGAAAATGTCAGCCGCCATGTGCTCAGTCCCCCAGACGCAGGATGCGGATCGTGGTGTCGCCGTAGCTTCGCGCGTCCAGCAGCATCGCCCCCGGCGGCAGGATCGGGCGCGCGGCGGCGCTTTCCTCCCACACGACAAGCGCGCCGGGGGCAAGCCAGCCGCCGGCGATCGCCGCAGTCAGCGCCGCCTCGCCCAGTTGCTTGCCATAGGGCGGGTCCAGAAACGCCAGGTCATAGGGCTCGCCCCGGCAAATTCCCAGTTTCGTCGCGTCCCGGCGATAGATCTTCGTGGTCCCGATCACCCGCAGCCGGTCGATGTTTTCGCGGATCAGGGCGCGGGCTTTCGCCAGGTCATCGACGAAGTGCACCGCCGCGGCGCCCCGGCTCAGCGCCTCCAGCCCCAGCGCCCCGACCCCGGCGAACAGATCCAGCGCGCGCCGCCCCTCGGGCGGCGGCGGGTCGCCGTAATCGCCATGGGCGAGCAGGTTGAAGATCGCTTCGCGCACCCGGTCAGAGGTCGGGCGAAGATGCGCCGCCCCGCCCCCGGCGTCGCCCGGCGCCGCCAGCGACTGGCCGCGAAACCGTCCGCCGACGATGCGCATCAGCCGCCCAGGCCCCGGCTCCGGCCCGGGGCCAGCACCGCATCGAGCGCGGCGATCAGCTGGTCGATTTCCGCGGCCGAGGTGTAATGGGCGAAGCTCAGCCGCAGCACCCCCCGGGCCGGATCGACGCCAAGCGCCTCGACCAGCCGGTAGGCGTAGAAATGCCCGCCCCCGGCCATGACGCGATGTTCGGACAGCGCCGCCGCGACCTCTTGGGCCGGGCGGTCCAGCGCCAGCGCCACGGTGGGGGCGCGCAAGGCCGGGTCGGCGGGCCCCAGCACCCGCAGATCGCGCCGCCCGTTCAGGAAATCCATCAGCGGCGCCAGCAGCGCGGTCTCGGCGGCGCGCAGCAGCCCGCCGAGGCGCGCGGTGCGGATGTCCTGGGCGGCGCCGGTGCGAAAATGATAGCTGTCGAGGGAGTCCATATAGGTGGCGACGCCCTCGATGGCGGCGATCTGGGCGTGATCCGGCCCGGCGGGGGTGAGCGTGGCGCGCGGATTGCCGGCGTTGAAGAAATGCCCCTGATTGGCCAGCGACGCGGTCAGATCGCGGCGCACCGCCATCACCCCCAGATGCGGCCCGAAGGTCTTGTAGCTGGAGAACATGTAGATGTCGGCCCCGAGCGCCGCCACGTTGGGCAGCCCGTGCGGCGCGTAGCTGACCCCGTCCACCACCGACACCGCCCCGGCGCCGCGGATCATGGCGCAGATGGTTTCGACCGGGTTGATCTCGGCCACGATGTTCGAACAATGCGGAAACGCCACCAGCCGCACCTTGTCGTCGAGCAGCGCCGCCAGATCCGCGGGATCCAGATGCCCCGCCTCGTCGACCCGCCATTCGCGGATCTCGATCCCGGTCCGGGCCAGCCGCCGCCAGGCGCCGGAATTGGCCTCGTGATCCTGATTGGTGACCACCACCGCGTCGCCCTCGCGCCAGCCGGCGCGAAACGCGTGGCTCAGGACATAGACGTTCTGCGAGGTCGAGGGGCCGAAATGCACCTCGTCCCGGTCCACGCACAGCCATTCGGCGATGCGCTCATAGCTTTCATCCATCCACGCGCCCGCCATGCGCGAGGCCGGATAGGGCGCGTAGGGCTGCACCTTGGTGCGGCGGTAGAACTGGTTGAGCCGTTCGATGACCTGCCGGCAGGCGTAGGAGCCCCCGGCGTTCTCGAAAAACGCCCAGCCTCGCAGCGAGGGCTCGCGAAAGGCGGGGAACTGGGCGCGGGCGAAATTCAGGTCGAGCTCGGGCATCGGCTGGGAATCCTTGTGGCGGCAATCCTGCCTGCGATAGCGGATCGCGCGCGGGCGCGCCAGTGGCCGGGCGGATCCAGCGGGTCGGATCCCGCGAAAGGGGGACCGGTCGCGCTGGGCTGGGCTGGGCTGGGCTCAGGCGGCGGGCGCCGGCGCCCGCCGGTCAACCTCGGCGAAGAATCGTTCCAGTTCATCCAGCGTCTCGCGCCAATGGGTGACCGGGGCCAGATGCCCGGCGCCGGGGATGGCCAGCCGCCGGGCCTCGGGCAGCGCCGCCTGCACCACGTCGAGAATGGCGGCGGCGGCGCGCGGCGTGTCCGCCCCCTGCATCAGCAGCACCGGCATGGGCAGCGCCGCGAGGTCCGCCGGCGTGATCTGCCCCGGCGGATGGCCGATGACGCTTTGCCAATCCCTGGCCAGTTCCCCATAGCAGCGCACCGCGTAGGCGAGGCCCTCGTCGCTCATGGCCTCGACCCCGCCGGGCGCGCCCCAGACGGTCATGAAACGCTTGACGGCGGCGATGCGCTCCCCGGCGTCGAACAGCCGCGCAACCTCGCTCATCAGCGCCTCGTCCTCGTCGGCCTCGGCGATGCGCCCCGCCGGGCGCAGCAGATGAAAATACACCGGTTCGATCAGGGTGAGGCTCGCCACAAGATCCGGGCGCGCCACCGCGACCCGCCCCAGCACCGCGCCGCCCAGCGACAGCCCCGCCAGATGCGCCTTGCGGCCAAGGGTTTCGAGCAGCGCGATGCAGGCCCGGGCCCCGAATTGCTGCAGCGATTCGCCGTCGGCGGGCGGCGCGGTGCCGCCATGGGCGGGCATGTCCACGGCCAGCGCCCGGCGGCGCGGGGCCAGCGCCGTCAGCATGGGTTTCCACAGCCCGCTATGGGCCAGCGAGCAATGGGCGAACAGCACCGGGGCGCCGGGGCCCGAACCCGGCCCGGCGTCGCGATAGGCGACGCGGCGGCCCTCGACCTCGATCTCGGGCATGCTCAGGCCTCGCCCCGGGCCAGGTCGCCCAGATGCGCGTCCAGATAGTCGAGCCGATCCTGCCCCCAGAACCGTTCCTCGCCGATGACGTAGAACGGCGCGCCGAAAACCCCCGCGGCGAGCGCCGCGTCGGTGTTGGCGGCGTAGGTTTTCCCAAGGCTTGCGGCGTCGTCGCGCAGCGCCGCGTCAAGACCGCGTTGCGCCAGCGCCGCGGCCACGACGGCGGCGTCGGACACGTCATCGTCATCGACCCAGCAGGCGCGCATCAGCGCCCGCGCCACGCCGCCCGCGTCGCCGCCCGCGTCCTGCGCGGCGATGATCGCATGGGCCGAGGGCGTCGGATCCACCGGCCAGTGGGCCGGACGGAGGTTGATCGCCATGGCGTTGCGGCGGGCGATTCGGCGCAATTCCTGCAACCGGTATTGCTGACGCGAGGGATGCCGCTGGCCCACCGGCTGCGCCCCCACCGCCGCGAACACCTTCATGATGTCGCAAGGCCGGTAGACGACGGTCGCGCCGTGGCGCGCGGCGATCTTTTCCAGCCGATCGCCGGCAAGATAGGTGAAGGGCGACAGCACGGAGAAATAATAGTCGATTCGGGACATTGGGCGTTTCCTTGAACATGCCGCGCCGGGCGGCCCGGCGCGCCCGGGCGCGGCCCGGCGCCCGGCGCGGAGCCAAGATGACGCGTTCAGCGGTCTTTGCAACCCCCCGCCCCGATGCTAGAGCGGCGCAGCGCGGCGACGCTGGATGAACGGCCGCGACGTCAGGCGCGCGACGCGGGCGCCGGTCAACAGGGGAATGTGGATCGATGAAATCCGACATCAATCTCAAACTGATCGCGGGCAATTCCAACCCGCCGCTGGCCGAGGCGATCGCGCGACGCATGAGCGTCTATCGCAGCGCCGACGTGGAGCTGGCCGACGCCCGCGTCGAACGCTTCAGCGACAAGGAGATCTTCGTCGAGATCTTCGACAACGTGCGCGGCGAGGACGTGTTCATCATCCAGTCGATCTGCAACCCGGCGAATGACAACCTGATGGAGCTGCTGATCATGGCCGACGCGCTGCGCCGGTCCTCGGCGCAGCGCATCACCGCCGTCATCCCCTATTTCGGCTATGCGCGGCAGGACCGGCGCACCGCGGCGCGCACCCCGATCAGCGCCAAGCTGGTGGCCAACCTGATCGCACAGGCGGGCATCGAACGGGTGCTGACCATGGATCTGCACGCCGGGCAGATCCAGGGATTCTTCGATATTCCCGTGGACAACCTCTACGCCTCGCCGGTGTTCGCGCTCGACATCCGGCACGCGTTTCCCGACCGGTCCCGGCTGACCATCGTGTCGCCGGACGTGGGCGGCGTGGCCCGCGCGCGGGAACTGGCCAAGCGGCTGGGGCTGGGGCTGGCGATCGTCGACAAGCGGCGCTCCAAACCCGGCGAGATCGAGGACATGACCGTCATCGGCGACGTCAAGGACCGGGTCTGCATCATCGTCGACGACATCATCGACACCGCCGGCACCCTGTGCAAGGCGGCGGAGCTGCTGAAGAACGAGGGCGCGCGCGCCGTGCACGCCTATATCAGCCACGGCGTGCTGTCGGGCCCGGCGGTCGAGCGCGTGTCCAGTTCGGCGATGGAAAGCCTGGTGATCACCGATTCCATCCCGCTGACCGACGCGGCCAAGGCGGCCAACAACATCCGCGCGGTGTCGGTGGCGCCGCTGTTCGCGCAGGCGATCCTCAACGTGGGCAACGACACCTCGGTGTCCTCGCTGTTCTCCGAAAAGACCCTGGGGCCGATCTACGAGGCGTTCTACCGCTTCGAGTGACGCGACCGGCTGCGCATGAACAGCCCGGCGGACAGCGCGAACAGCGCCGCGGCCGCCAGAAACGGCGCGCCGGGCAGATAGACCGGCGCATCCGGGCCGGTGAAGATGTTGAACACCCGGGTCATCAGCAGCGGGCTGAGGATGGTCGACACCCCCGCCAGCGCCGCGATCACCCCCTGCAATTCGCCCTGCGCGTCATCGGGCGCAAGGGCGCTCATCAACCCGGTGAGCGCCGGGCCGGTGACCACGCTCAGCGCCATCAGCGGCATCAGCGCGTAGACCATCCAGCCCTCGGTGGCGAAAGCGAGGGCGAGCATCACCGCCAGATTCGCCGCCAGCCCCAGCCCCACGGTGCGCGCCGCCCCGATCCGCGCCAGAACAATGCGGATGGCGCCCCCCTGCACCAGCGCCATCAGCGCCCCGAACACCGCCAGGGACAGCCCCACCTCGCCCACCGACCAGTTGAACGCCTCCAGCGTGAAGTAGCTCCAGACCGAGGGGTAGACGTAATGGGCGAAATTGTAGACGAAGGTGGTGGCCAGCAACGCCCCCAGCCCCGGCAGCCGCACCGCCTTGCGCAGGGCGCTGAACGGGTCGACGCGCCGCCAGTCCACATGCCGACGGCGCGCGGCGGGCAGCGATTCGGGCAGCACCAGAAAGCCGTAGAGGCAATTGGCGGCGGCCAGCGCCGCGGCCGCGTAGAACGGCGCGCGCGGGCCCAGTTCGCCCAGCATGCCGCCTATCGCCGGGCCGAAGATGAAGCCGATTCCGAACCCCGCCCCCACCAGCCCGAAATTCGCCGCCCGCTTTTCGCGCGGCGACACGTCGGCCATGTAGGCGTTGGCGGTGGAATGGGTGGCCCCGGCGATTCCCGACATCGCCCGCGCCGCGAACAGCAGCCACAGCGAGCCCGCCACCGCCATCACCAGATAATCCGCCGCCATGGCCGCGAGCGAGGCCAGCAGCACCGGGCGCCGCCCGAAACGGTCCGACAGGCTGCCGATCAGCGGCCCGAACAGGAACTGCATGGCGGCGTAGGAAAACGTCAGATACCCGCCCCACAGCGCCGCGTCGCTCAGCGACATGGCCGCCAGATCGCGCATCAGGTCGGGCATCACCGGCATGATCAGCCCGATGCCCATGGCGTCGATGGCCACGGTGACGACCACGAAGATCGCCGCGGCCGGGCGTCGGGTCCGCGCGTCGGCGGCATGGGTCATCTGCGCATCGCTCCACTGGCGTCAGGCGCCGCCGGAACGCGCGGTCGCCCTGCGCCGGAGCCTCAAAAGACCCTCGCACAGTAGCGGCGCGGCGGCGCGACCTGAACCCCTGTCGCGGAAAAACCGGGCCGCGCGCGACCGGACGGGGGTCTCGATGGGGCACGGACAAAGGATGATTTCCGCGGCGGCGCCGGGCGACATCTCGGGCTCGGACGCGCTGCCCATGGCCAGCGCCGTCGGGGCCGAGGGCTCGCGCGTCGACGCCGCCCTGCAGAGCTTCGGCCACTATTTCCCCGACGCGCCCGAGCCGCCCATGCGCCCGGATATCGGCGCGGCCTTCGAAACCGTGGCCAAGGCGATGGTCAGGGCCAGGCCGCCCGCCGAGCGGCCGAACCCGGCGCCGCCGCCGATCTACGCCTATCCGGGGCCGTTCATCGACCATGACGTCACCGCCCAGGCTGAATCCGGCCGCGGCGTGACGCGGCTGCTTGTCGGCGGCGCCCATGCCGGTTCCGCCGCCCGAGTGCAACGCGCGTATTGGCGGGGGCGCAATCCGCACCCATTCGAAACTTCGACAACGAATTTTCAGGAGAAGAATCAACCATGACCCACCGGATCGCCATGAAAACACGGCGGGCGCCGGGCGTGCTCGGATCGCTGCTGCGCCAGTGGAGCGACCATGACATGCCGCGGGGCGTCAGGGACATCACCCCGACCCCGCGCGTGTCCGGTCGGTTCGAAATCCTGCTGCCCGATCCCGCGGTGATCGCCAAGCGCGAAGCGGATGGTGGCGTGGCAGCTCCCGTCGGGGCTGCGGGCGGGCGTGGCGATCAGCCAATAGGCGCGGTCCGCGGCGACGCGGCCGTCAGCGAAGACAGCGCCCCGGATCTGATTTCGGCGATCAGGCGCAGGGTCGGGTCGGCGGGTTCGGCGTCGCAGACCTCCTCCAGATGGGTCCGGAGCGCGGCGTTGACGTTCAGCGCCCGGCCTGTGTCGCCAAGACTGGCGTAGCGATGCATCTGAAAGCGCGCCGCCACCTCGTTGAAGCGGTCGAGATCGAGCAGCGCATGCGCCGCCTGATGCCCCGAACTGGCGGCCCCGTCGGCGAGGATCCGCTCCAGCCCGTCGCGCAGCGCAGTCCTCGCCGCCCGGCGCATCCGGATTGAATCCGAGCAGCCCGGCGCAGGCCGCGAGCGTCAGAGTCTCGGCGCGATCGAGGGCGGCGCGACGGCGCGTGACCTCCAGCCCGAATTGCATTTGCGGCAATTCGCGCAGGGCGCCGCGCACGGGAGCCGGCAGGCGAGGGCGCCGCGGCGCCGCGGGCTGCGCCGCCAGCGCTCGATCAGCTCGAACCTCGCGCGCCGGATCGCGAAATCCATGTCCGGCCCCGCCGCCGCGTGTCCGGGCCGCTGCGCCGGGTCACGCGGCCGGGGGGGGCGCCCGGGCGCGGCTTTTC